>NZ_JBEOPI010000025.1:0-78415 GCF_040309905.1 Shewanella sp. CAL98-MNA-CIBAN-0140 | reverse complement strand
GCGTGACTTCGTCACTGTTAGTGTTGTCGCTTCGCTGTTAGGGCGTGACTTCGTCACTGTTAGTGTTGTCGCTTCGCTGTTAGGGCGTGACTTTGTCACTGCTAGAGTTGCTTAGCTGCTAGGCTGTTGACTTTATAGCCTCTAGCCGCGAAGCGTACTAGCAGCGCAGCGTTCTAGGCTCTTTCGCTTTTAGCCTGTATATACTAGGCAACAAAAAGCCCAGATGCAGGCATCTGGGCTTTTTAGGTATCAAGAGTAGCAAATGTAATCTGCTACAGTTTAATACTGATTAACTGCGGTTATGACGCTTACGTTCGTTTTCAGTTAAGTATCTCTTACGAACACGAATATTCTTAGGGGTCACTTCAACTAATTCATCATCATCGATGAACTCAAGAGCTTGCTCAAGAGTCAGTGTAATCGGAGTCGTCAATACTTGCGCTTCATCAGTACCTGATGCGCGCATGTTAGTTAGCTGCTTACCTTTGAGACAGTTTATTGTCAAATCGTTAGAGCGAGCATGGATACCAACTACTTGACCTTCATACACTTCAGCCGCGTGGCCAATAAACAAACGACCACGGTCTTGTAAAGTAAAGAGTGCGAACGTTAGTGACTTACCTGTTCCGTTTGAAATCATTACGCCGTTAGCACGTTGACCAATATCGCCACCTTTGTGTGGACCGTAGTGATCAAATGAATGATAAATTAGACCCGTACCCGATGTTGAGGTTAAGAACTCAGTTTGGAAACCAATCAAACCACGGCTTGGGATAATAAAGTCAATACGGACACGACCTTTACCATCAAGCTGCATATCTTTCATTTCAGCTTTACGAATACCTAATTTTTCAATTACGGTACCTTGATGACCTTCTTCAACGTCAACCGTTACCGTTTCGTATGGTTCATGTAGCTCACCATCGACGGTTTTCAGAATAACTTCTGGACGCGATACAGCTAATTCGTAGCCTTCACGACGCATGTTTTCAATTAAAATCGATAAGTGTAATTCACCACGACCTGATACACGGAAACGATCTGGACTGTCAGTTTCTTCAACACGAAGTGCGACGTTGTGAACTAATTCAGTCTGTAAACGCTCAAGAATGTTACGTGAAGTCACATACTTACCTTCTTTACCCGCGAACGGAGAAGTGTTTACTTGGAACGTCATTGTTAGTGTAGGTTCATCAACAGTCAACGGCGGCATTGCCTCTACGGCACCCACTGCACAGATAGTGTCAGAGATCTTAAGCTCGCCTAAACCGGTAATCGCAACGATGTCACCCGCATTGGCAATGGCAACTTCATTACGTTCTAGACCCATGTAACCTAATACTTGGCCCATTTTACCGTTACGAGTCTTACCGTCAGCGCCAATAATAGTCACTTGTTGGTTAGTCTTAACGTTACCACGGTTGATACGGCCAATACCGATAACACCCACGTATGAGTTATAATCGATTTGAGAAATTTGCATTTGGAATGCCGCTTCCGCATCAGCGTCAGGGAAAGCCACTTTCTCAACGATAGTTTGAAACAGCGGCGTCATATCATCGCTAGCTACATCTGGATCTAACGTTGCAAAACCATTTAATGCAGAAGCATAAACGATTGGGAAATCTAATTGTTCGTCAGTGGCACCTAAGTTAACGAATAAATCGAATACTTGGTCAATAACCCAATCTGGACGAGCACTTGGACGGTCAATTTTGTTGATAACAACAATTGGCTTAAGGCCTTGAGCGAAGGCTTTCTTGGTTACAAAGCGAGTTTGTGGCATTGGACCATCAACTGCGTCAACCAACAATAATACTGAATCGACCATAGATAGAACACGTTCTACTTCGCCACCGAAATCGGCGTGGCCAGGAGTATCTACGATGTTAATACGGTAGTCGTTCCACTGGATGGCAGTATTCTTTGCCAGAATGGTGATCCCACGTTCTTTTTCAAGATCGTTAGAATCCATAACCCGCTCAGTAGCTTCTCCACGAGATGCAAGGGTTCCTGACTGCGCCAACATTTTGTCTACCAGGGTTGTTTTGCCATGGTCAACGTGGGCAATAATGGCGATGTTACGTAAATTCTCTAGCACGGATAAACCTCTAAACCATCAAAAAAAAAAGGGAGCTAACAGAAGCTATTTATTATTACAGCTACTGTAAAAAAGCGTGCCATTCTACTTCACAGCAGCTTTTGTAGATAGGATTATTTTTGAACACATGTAAATCTTTCGTTTACTAAGCCTCAAAAAACAGTATAAAACGTTTATATATTAAACATAATCGAGGTGTGATGCAAAATGTGGCATGATTAAAACACCAGCATTAACATGACGCACTATTATGGACTTTTGCACTATGATGAAACATAGTAATGCACGTCATTGGTGCAAAATCATAATTTAGAAGATGAGGGAACGTTCTCATCTTCATAAAATCAACTAGTTAACGAACTGGCATGAATATCGCTTCACTGCTGTTATTATGTAAATATTCGTTTTGCAGATGCATCATCTGGCGAATACCAAGATTATATTAAGGGACAACCCTTTACCCTACCGGAGGCTTGAGAATGTCAGTTGAATCAGTTTTAAAACAACTAGAAGAGTTAGAAGTTAAGTTTGTAGACTTACGCTTTACCGACACTAAAGGTAAAGAGCAGCACGTTTCTATCCCATCTCACCAAGTAAATGAAGATTTCTTTGAAGACGGCAAAATGTTTGACGGTTCTTCAATTGTAGGTTGGAAAGGCATTAATGAATCTGACATGGTGTTAATGCCAGATCCAACGACTTTTGTGTTAGACCCTTTCACGGAAGAAACGACCGCACTTATTCGTTGTGATATTTTAGAACCGGGTACCATGACAGGTTATGATCGCGATCCTCGTTCTATTGCCAAAAAAGCCGAACAGTATCTTATTTCTACTGGCATTGCTGATACCGTATTGATTGGTCCAGAGCCTGAATTCTTCATATTTGACGATGTCCGTTTTGGTACTGATATGTCAGGTTGTTTCGTGAAGATTGACGCTAAAGAAGCTTCATGGAACTCAGCTAAAAGCTATGAAGAAGGCAACACCGGTCATCGTCCAATGGTGAAGGGGGGTTACTTCCCAGTTGCGCCAGTTGATTCGTCACAAGACTTACGCTCTGCAATGTGTTTAGTACTTGAAGAAATGGGTCAAGTGGTTGAAGCGCATCACCACGAAGTGGCCACAGCTGGTCAAAATGAAATCGCAACACGATTCAATACATTGACTAAGAAAGCTGACGAAATTCAAATCCTTAAGTATGTTGTTCATAACATGGCTCATGCTTATGGCAAGACAGCGACATTTATGCCAAAACCAATCGTGGGTGACAACGGCAGTGGCATGCACGTGCATCAGTCTTTAGCTAAAGACGGGGTAAACTTATTCGCTGGTGATAAGTATGCTGGTTTGAGTGACCTTGCGCTTTACTACATTGGCGGCATCATTAAGCATGCTCGTGCATTGAATGCATTCACTAACCCAAGCACAAACTCTTACAAGCGTTTGGTACCGCATTTTGAAGCGCCTGTGATGCTTGCATATTCTGCACGTAACCGCAGCGCGTCAATTCGTATTCCAGTGGTACCAAGCCCTAAAGGTCGTCGTATCGAAGCGCGTTTCCCTGATCCACATGCCAACCCATACTTAGCGTTTTCGGCATTGCTAATGGCCGGTCTTGACGGTATTCAAAACAAGATCCACCCAGGTGAAGCAATGGACAAAGATCTGTATGACTTGCCTGCTGAAGAAGCGGCTGAGATCCCACAGGTTGCGACTTCATTAGAAAACGCACTTGAAAATTTACAAGCGGACCATGAGTTCTTGACTAAAGGTGGCGTGTTCAGCGAAGACTTTATCCAGTCTTATATTCAGCTTAAAACAGCAGAATCTGAACGTGTAGCGCGTACGACTCATCCGCTTGAGTTTGAAATGTACTACAGCTTGTAATTCTTGAATCGAATTGCATAGGCAAGCAAGTAATAGAAAAACCCGGTAATTGATTATCGGGTTTTTTTGTTTCTGAGCTAAAAAAGATAACAAGTTTATTAAGTTGTTGTGGCGGCGGTTGCATTTATAGACAGATGTGCATAATGTATTGCCGATAGAAAATAAGCTCCTTTTATTCACCTAATTAATCGACTTAGCTCGCCTACTAATCCGAGTTGAGGTTAACTAACGTTATAAAAGGGATATAGAGACAGTATCCTATTTGGCTTAAGGAAATTTGGGTTGAGGGTGACAAGCGTAGTAAACCATGGGCATTTTTCGTGGCGTAAACAGCAAGGTTTTACCTTAATAGAACTTGTTGTGGTAATTATTATTTTAGGCATTCTTGCTGTTATGGTCGCGCCCCAATTTATAGGGTTAAAAAGCAATGCTTATGCGAGCACGATGCAAGGCGTAGCTGGTGCAATTAACAGCAGTAAAACATTGGTTTATTCAGCTTGCACAATCAGTACTGATTGTGATGAAACGGCGGCAGCAGGTACGGGTAATGGCCTTGGTAACAGTCTGATTGTACTGGGCCAATCAATCACCTTAGCTTATGGATATCCGCGCCATACTGGTGCTGGAATAGCTCGAATGACCAATATTGCCGACATCAGTGATGGTGGTGAGTTTATTTTAACAACCTATACCGATTCTGGACGTTCAGGTCTTCGTATTCGGCCTAACGCAGAATATGCCGCCAATAAATGTGAAATTCGTTATTCCCAGCCTCAGGCCGTGGGTCAAACTCCGCTAGTTGAAGTGTATATTGATCAGTGTTAGCGCCTGCTAAACTCAGACATATAGTTACTTTTATCTCTATTATTGTGACGCTATCAATGTGATTGTGGTTGATGTTGTGCAGTTTCTAGACTCTATAGAGCAAAAGTGTGACAGACCATCTCATTGAATAAATTGATAGTGTGGTAAATTTGTAGAGGATTTCACTCATAAATATGATATTTATAACACTAATCACTCACTAAAAAGCGACTTGTTCAATGGATAAGAAAGACCTCAAGCTATTAGAAATCTTACAACGTCAGGGCCGAATGGCTATTTCTGAATTAGCCGATAAGGTTAATATGTCAGATACTCCTTGTTTACGACGAGTAAAAAAGCTTGAACAAGATAAAGTGATTTTGGGTTATGGTGCGCAGGTTGATCCTCTTAAAGTGGGGTTGAATATTGTGGTTTATACCTCGGTACGCTTAACAGAACATACTGATCAGTCGACAGCATTATTTGAATCAACCATGGCACCACTACCTCAAGTGATGGAATGTGCTGTGATAACCGGAGCCTATGATTATTTGCTCAAAATAGTCGCCAAAGACCTAGTTTCCTATGAACAATTTATCAAGAAATCACTCGGTAACCTCAAGTTTGTCGCCAGCATTGAAACTACAGTGGTTTTGAAGCAAATATTTAGCCGTACGGCTTTACCTGTGGACCAGTCGCCGATTGACTAAGCACATTACTATAAATCCCCAAAAGCAGCTCCTAGGCCGTCATAGACTATAACAGCATAGGTTACCGCTAAGGGCGTTACTTGATATAGGTAGGTAAGGTTTAACCTTGTTCCATTGAGGCAATAAACTGATTCGATTCGGCAATCGATTTGTTCATTTCGTTAATCAGGCTGGAAATATCCGTCTGTAAATTGGCAAATTCGCCTTTAATTGCGCCAATGGCTTGTGCGTTTAGGTTATGTTTTAAATACAGCATATTGTCTTTCATCGCGGTTAAAATCGGTGGCATTTTGGCTTCTGCCCGACGCATACTTTTGACTAGCGAGTAATATGACCGCTTGGTCTTGTTGAGCGTATTGGTGCTGTTACGGCGTAAACTGGCTTTACTTATCTCTTCGATTTCAGTTTGCCATTCGTCAAATAATGCTTCAGCGACATCTTCAACTTTTTCAATACGGCGACTGACTTCATCTGCCGCTGACTGCGCAGATTCATACTCATCTTTTGCTTTGTTATAGGCATCGTCTAAATCACCACCATCAAACGCCAATAGAGCCTGCATTTCTTCCAAAGCAGAACTAAATTGCTCCTGAGCTTCTTGTTGCGACTCTTTAGCACTTTGCACTCTATCGACCATGATGTCGCGCTTGTGATAGCCAACTTTTTCCATTGCACCGTAATAGGCACTTTGACAGCCGCTCAACAGTAAACTGCTACTTAATAGCGCCAGTGATATCCATTTTTTCATCAATGTGTCTCTTTTATTGTCTGAGGCGAAAAGTGACCTCGTTGAGGTTAACTGCCTGATTTAAATTTTGCTGCGTCGATGATGCTCCATAAATGGAATAAACCACCGATAATGGCTGGGATGACCAACACAAAAAAGAAATAGCAAACGGCAGTAATGCAGAAGAATAACAAAGCCGCTAAAATACGCCCTTGTAAAAGCTGACCTAAGCCCGGGAAAAAAAAACTAGCGACAGCAGCGAGCACATTGCCCGCCGAACCTTGTTGTGACATCAATTTGCTCCATTGTTCGATGACTAATATGTTATAACATTGTACGAAGTTAGTGACTGAATACAAACGTTATCTCCCCTAACGTGGCAAGAAAGAAGGATTATTATGCCCAAAAAGTTTGATTACAGCCCGATTGTGGCTTTTTTTAGCGGGGTTTGGCAGTTTCTACGCCATCTCAAACAACGGCTTACTGAAGACCAAATCAATATACGAGCAGGTCATTTGGCTTATGTGACCTTGTTGTCACTGGTGCCTATGGTGGCCGTTACTATGTCTATGCTATCTGCGTTTCCGGTGTTTAAAGGCATTCGCGGTAATATTGAAGGATTTATTTATAATAATTTTATACCTGCTGCGGGTGATACGGTTCAAGTGCATATTAATGAGTTTGTGGCCAATGCATCTAAAGGGACCTTTGTGGGTATTGTTGCGTTAGTGTTCGTTGCCATTATGCTGATTTCTGCTATCGACAAAGCACTGAATAACATTTGGCGGATCACTGAACAGCGCTCTTACGTGGTGTCATTTTCGATGTACTGGATGGTATTGACGCTTGGCCCTGTTCTTATTGGTGCAAGTTTGCTGGCAACCTCATATGTGGTGTCATTAGAGGTGGTGACGGGTAGTGAGTTGTCTGGATTAGTTCCGAGGATTATTGAGCGTCTGCCATTGCTGTTTTCTGTTGCATCGATATTGCTTTTATATATGGTCGTGCCGAATAAGAAAGTGCATTTTTTACATGCCTTATTGGGGGCCATTGTTGCGGCGGTATTATTTGAAGCGGGTAAAAAAGGCTTTGCGTTTTACGTGACTCAATTTCCGAGTTATGAAGCCATATATGGTGCGCTGGCAGTGATCCCTATTTTGTTTGTATGGGTGTATTTATCGTGGATTATTGTATTACTTGGGGCAGAAATTACTGCGGCATTACCAGAATATTTAGGCAGTTTGGCTGTTATCGCTGACGACCTAAAAGCCGAAATATTTACTGAGCCTAAAGATGATCATATTAATAATGTGGATGATCAGCGGGTGGTGAGTAAATCGGTATCGTCATCTGATAAGTATTAGGAGTGATCGTGATTAGTTTATCCAATAATTGTCACCCAATAGTCTATTTTTAGGGCCGTTATGATTGCATTAATTCAACGTGTTAAACGCGCATCCGTCTCGGTAGATAGCACGATAGTCGGCAAAATTGACCAAGGCTTGTTAGTATTACTAGGTGTAGAGCGTGAAGATAATATTGAGAAAATGGTTAAGCTAGCCACAAAAGTCATTCGTTATCGGGTGTTTAGTGATGAAAATGGCAAAATGAATCTTAATCTGGCACAAGTCGCCGGACAGTTACTGGTGGTGTCACAATTTACCTTGGTAGCCGATACCGATAAAGGCTTAAGGCCCAGCTTTTCGAGCGCAGCAACCCCTGAGCAAGCCGATCGTCTCTATCAGGCGTTTGTGGACTATTGTCGTCAACAAGGGGCCATTACTGAAACCGGCCAATTTGGTGCAGAGATGCAGGTTGAGTTGGTCAATGACGGTCCTGTGACCTTTAATTTACAAGTATAAAGTGTATCTGTTGTGTATGGTCCACTCGTTGTCATCAGAGGGATATTGCTATGTTCGATTTGTCATTGACCGAAGCACAATCAGATGCCGAGGTCAGCGCATTATTACAGACTTTGTGTGAAACTTGGCACAATACCATCCCTGCCAGTAAGTTTATGCAGATTACACCAGTATTGTTTAATGGTGATAGCTTACAGGTCACAGCGCCTATTGCTCCCAACATTAATTTACATCACACCATGTTTGCGGGCAGCATCTATACCTTAATGACATTAACCGGATGGGGAATGGTGTGGTTACAGCAGCAATTATCTCAAGCACATGGCGACATTGTATTAGCTGATGCGAAAGTAAGGTATTTAAAACCGGTTACTAAACAGCCTTATGCCAAAGTCATTTGGCCTTATACCGATTTGACTCCATTAACCCGTGGTCAGCTAGTGAAAATCACCTTAGAAGTGGCTCTGTATTGTGATGAGATTATGTGCGCCACGTTTACCGGACAATTTGTATCGTTTCCGCCAAAGATTGTTAGCTCAGAGTAGATAATTAATGGACGGGTATTACTTTCTGTTTTATCGAACGTAACTGCAAAATTATTGCGCTATTTTTCTTTTTTATAGATCAATATACTCATTTCATTGGTCAGGCGCATAGCCATGTGACCCAACAAACAGATGGGTGAGAATTAACAATGGCAAAAGTATTAATTTTAAAATCAAGCATTCTAGGCAGTTATTCACAATCTTCAGCATTAGTGGACTATTTACATCAGCAATGGAGCCGTAAAGGTGCGCAGATCACCGTGCGTGATTTAGGCAGCCAACCCGTGCCAATGTTAGATGGTGAACTTGCTACAGGTTTACGCGGTGGTGAGGATCTTTCTGAGCGTCAATTATCAGCACTCGCGCTATCGAACGAATTAGTGGCTGAAATTAAACAGCATGACAGCATTATTATTGCAGCGCCCATGTACAATTTCACCATTCCTACGACGTTAAAAAATTGGATTGATTTCATCGCTCGTGTAGGTGTGACGTTTAGTTATACTGCAACAGGACCGGTTGGCTTAATTGAAGGTAAGCGGGCGATTATTGTTACCACTCGCGGTGGCGTCCACAAAGATGGTGCAACTGACCATGTGGTGCCTTACCTAACGACATTATTAGGTTTTATTGGGATTAACAATGTGGAAACGATTTATGCAGAAGCCTTAAATATGGGCCCTGATGCTGCAGAAGCCGGCATTAGCCAAGCTAAGCTTGCTATCGATGAACTTTCACTTTAATTAATTCATACCCAAACGACCTCGAAATGCAGGATTGTGCATGTCCATAAGTGACAGAGTTCAAGGGTCTAAGAATAGGGCGCCTGCGGCTGCTAGAGCGAGCTTCGGTCTGCTAGGGACAGCTTCGCGGCTAAGATTTTATAGCATCTAGCCGCGCAGCGTCCTAGAACCTTGGAATAGTGATATTAAAAAGGGAATAACCATTCTCTTCAATCACTGCCTTGTTCAGTTATCCTACGGGAGCCCTGAAACGAGCATGTTGAAGTGGCTTGGGTATATACCGTTACTTAAATAAAGTTCTCTGCTTAAAAACTTAACGCTTAATGAGACTTTAACGTTTCATTAAGCGTTTTTTTATGTCGGATTTTACTCTTATTGGCAAATTACTGACTCCCCGTTGCCATTAATGCCAGCGTTTAAAAATCAATGAAGTATTAATGCCCCCAAAGGCAAAATTATTGCTCATGACATAGTCTGTATCGATAAGGCGGATATCGTCTTTAATGTAATCGAGCGGGGCGCATTGTGGGTCAATATTGGTGAGGTTGAGTGTTGGCGCAAACCAGCCTTCGTTCATCATTTCAATACTGGTCCACGCTTCCAATGAACCACAGGCACCTAAGGTATGACCGGTGTAACTTTTTAGTGATGAAATCGGCGTATTCGTGCCAAATACAGCATGGGTAGCGGCGGTTTCAGCGATGTCACCGCGATCGGTTGCGGTGCCATGGGCACTAATATAACCAATGTCTTGTGGCGTTAACGCGGCATCTTTTAAGGCTAAACGAATCGCCACTTCCATGGTTTTTGCATTGGGTTGGGTCACGTGTTGTCCATCTGAATTGGTTCCAAAACCAACCAGTTCAGCATAAATTTTGGCGCCACGGGCTTGAGCGTGCTCAAGCTCTTCTAATATAAGAGTACAAGCACCTTCACCTATCACTAAACCATCACGTTGACTGTCAAATGGGCGTGGTGTTTGAGCTGGCGTATCATTTTTGGTGCTGGTAGCAAACAAAGTATCAAATACCACAGCTTCGGTAGGACAAAGTTCTTCAGCGCCACCCGCTAACATAATGGTTTGCATACCATATTTAATCGCTTCATAAGCGTAGCCAATACCTTGGCTCGCAGAAGTACATGCACTGCTGGTAGTATGGACTCGGCCTTGTAAGCCAAAAAACACGCCAATATTTACGGCCGTAGTGTGGGCCATCATGCGGATATAGCTGGTAGCGGTTAACCCTGACATATCGCCGGTTTTTAACATATCGCCAAATCCCATTATCGGATCGGTACTGCCAGTTGATGAGCCGTAAGCCACGCCTACTTGGCCAGAGTTAACAATAGGATCATTTAACAGACCAGCATCTTCAAGCGCGAGTTCACTGGCGCGAGTGGCCATCATGGAGACTCGCCCCATTGAGCGAATTTTTTTACGTGAATAGTGTTTAGGGAGAACAAACTCGGTCACAGGCGCGGCAAGGCGAGTATTTAACCCTGGGTAGCGATCCCATTCATCCATTTGAATGACGCAGTTATGTTTAGCGAGTAGGCTGGCTTTAATTTGCGCCCAGTCCTGACCCAATGCACAAATTCCCCCCATGCCTGTAACGACAACACGCTTCATATCATGCCTCCGTTAACTGAAATCACTTGGCGTGTAATATAGGCGGCATCGTCTGACAATAAAAAGTTAGCAAGGCCGGCTATTTCACTGGGTTTACCCATGCGCTTCATCGGCACCATTTGGTTGACCATATCGGTTGAAATGTCCGTCACCATGTCGGTTTCAATTAGCCCTGGGGCGATACAATTAACGGTGATTTTTCGTTTTGCCAACTCAAGTGATAGGGCTTTGGTTGCACCAATAATCCCCGCTTTTGAGGCGCTGTAATTCACTTGACCACGGTTACCTGCGATGCCTGACACTGAGGCGAGAGTGATAATACGTCCGCCTTTACGAGCTTGAACCATAGGCATAACCGTAGGATGAATAACATTATAAAAACCATCAAGGTTAGTGTGAATGACACTGTCCCATTCGTGTTCAGTCATGGCTGGAAAAGCGGTGTCGCGGTTGATACCTGCATTGAGAATAACGCCATAATAGGCTCCGTGTTCGGCAATGTCAGTTTCGATAGCAAGCTTAACTGCCTGACGGTCAGCAATATCAAATTGCAGTAAACTGACCTGAATACCCAGATCTAATAAGCTTTTTTGTACTTGTGCGGCGGCAACATGATTGCTGTGAAAGTGCAGCGCAATATCAAAACCATTCTCGGCTAATTTAATTGCGATGGCTTTGCCTATTCCTCGGCTTGAACCGGTAACTAATATTCTATTATTCAAAATGTCTCTCCGTGATTGATTCGAGGAACTCAAATGGGGATAAAAAGGTTAGTTATTAACTTGGCTGTTATTAATATAGGTTTGGGTATCTTGGGGTTGAAATACATTGACATTGGCTTGTGCCACTAAGGTATCTTGATGATAAATATGGCAATCAAATACCGCTAACCCCGACTCTTCTTGATATAACCTGGTGACTTGAGTGCGATAAGACTCACCTAAGGTAAACGTGTCTATGTGCATTTGTAGCTTGCGAGTGCCGAGTAAAAAACCGACTCGGATACCTTCGTGATCGAGTCGTGCCTCTACACCGGCTAATGCTGCAATGCTTTGGGCCATATATTCGATGCCCACGTAATTAGGAACACCATTGAGTTGGCGGTCAAAATAGGCACTGTCTGGGCGAATATGGGTTTCAGTGATCAAGCTGTCTGGATAGTGCTCTAACAGGTTATCAATCAAGATCATCGGCGCGCGATGCGGAATAAAAGTACTGATGTCTTGCGCTAACATAGCGGCATTTGCTGTGCGTGTTGGCATGAAACTAGGCATCCTTTCGACAAAAAATCAGGCTGGCATTACTGCCACCAAAGGCAAATGAATTACTCATAATGAAATTGAGCTGACTTAACCCAGTATTACTGTTGGCATTGACCAGCGCTATGTGCGGGTCGTTATCATCAAACTGACCATCCCAGATATGAGGTGGTAGGCGCTTGCTATGATTAAGTGGACTTAATAATAAATAGCAAAAAGCGGCCTCAATCGCACCCGCAGCCCCTAAGGTATGACCGGTAAGCGGTTTGGTTGAACTGCATGGGGGTAATGATTGGCTAAATACTGCTGTTATGGCTCGTGATTCCATCGCATCATTTTTAGGGGTAGCGGTGCCATGTAGATTGACATAATCAATTTGCTGCGGCGAAATATTCGCCGCGGTTAAGGCTTGTTGCATGGCGGCAATCGCGCCTGTTCCTTCTGGGTGTGGTGCCGAAATATGATGTGCATCGGCAGACTCACCAACCCCGGCCAACATCACCTCACTTTGACCACGTTCTAAGGTAAATAACGCCGCGCCTTCACCAATGTTAATTCCATCTCGATGGCGACTGAACGGATTACAATGGCCTTTGGATATGGATTCTAATGCGGCAAAGCCATTAACGGTTAACTGACACAAACTGTCTACGCCGCCAACAATCACCATATCGCAGAGATCTGCATTGAGTAATCGCTGTGCACTGGCAAACACTTTGGCGCTCGATGAACACGCAGTCGAGACGGTATAACAAGGGCCAGAGAGTGCAAATAACTGCTTTAGATAATCACTGGTACTGCCCAATTCCTGTTGCGAGTAATGGTAGCTCGGGGGAAAATGCCCATGTTCAAGTTGGTATTTTAACGCGGCTTCGCCTTTGGAAATACCCGAGGTGCTTGTGCCTAACACCACCCCGATACGATCTGCCCCAAAACGTTGTTTGGCTTGTGCTATCGCAGGGACGAGTTGTTGTGCCGCGGTATTTAATAAGCGATTATTACGACACGTAAACAGACTTAAATGATCAGCAATATCGATTAAGCGTGTCTCATCGATGCAACCCACTATGGTAGGGGCATTGAACAATAGATTATCGCGCCATTGCATGGCACTGATATCACCCTTAATGAGGCGTGGCAGCACCTCTTCTGGCGAGTTCCCTAAAGGTGTACACAATCCGATGTGAGTTATTGCTATGCGACTATTCATACTTGGTTTTATGGCCTATTTATTACTGTCTGTTTATGACTAGGGTAGAGCTCTGACTATTCAATTGGAGTGATTTTTATGTGAATATCAGCGGCGTCGATGTCAACGTTCACTTGCGCTAACCATGGATCTATATTGCTATACGTTAACCTCATTAACTCGCCATTAGCATCCAGCAGTTGCTTACATAGCCCCATATTACAGGGTTTAATCATTAATTCACCGCCACTTAAGTGGCGATTGACTTGCTCCGTTGGCCAGTAAATTATCTGCATTATCGCCATTAAATATTCCGCTTTAAACTGCTCACCCAATAACAGACTTTGCTGACTTTGCAGGGTTTGCCCATCGTACACTAGTGTGAATAGCGCTTGCCCAAGAGGCGCTAATCCTACTAACGTCATCCGTTGTGGGTTGAGTTCAAGCTGGGTTAATAACTCATGGCTATCTTGCCCACGGGTAAAGTTAACCATTTGAGTTAAATTAATGTCTTGATGAGCATCAGTTAATACCGTCGAGGTTGGACTTAAGCAATATTGTGCTTCACCCGTGAGAGGGACACAAGTTTGCCGCACGATTTGCTGGCTGCAAGCGGTTAATAAGCTTAGTAGAAGCAGGGCCACAATACGGCGTGATAATAAATCAATAAAATGCTCGAATAGGTTAAGCAATATTGGGCTCCTGACATAACTCGACAATGGTGTTGAGGCGTCGCTCAGACTCTTTCACAAACGGATTACTCATGTCCCAAGCGTAGCCCGCTAAAATTGAGCAAATCATTTGTTTAATCTTGCTGTTGGCTTGTTGATAGAAAATGACATCTTGAAAACGTCCATCATACCAAGCTTGGACATAGGTTCTAAAGGTGTTTACCCCTTGCATTAATGGCTCTGTATACTCGGTATTCCAGTCAACGGTTTGACCGTTAAGTTGCTTATTTACACTGGCTACTGCCATTGATGCTGACTGCATTGCAATCGTTACCCCTGATGAAAATACCGGGTCAAGGAATTCTCCAGCGTTGCCCAGCAAAGCAAACTTGTTGGTTGCTAAGGTGGTGACATTGGCCGAATAACCTTTCAATGTGGCGCAAGGTTGAACAATATTAGCGTTAGCCAGTAAGCGTTGTAGCTCTGGTTCTTCATTCACTATCGCTAACAGTTGTTGTTCTAGGGTACCGGATAAATGTTGCAGTAAATGAGGCTCCGCCACCACCCCAATGGAGCAACGGTTATGGTTAAAAGGGATTAACCAGTACCAAATATCCTTATGCTTTGGGTGAACGCTAATGAGGATCTTATTACGATCAAAGCTGGGATCGCTGATGTTGTCTTCAATGTGGGTAAAAATAGCACTTCGAGGCGGCAGGTTTGACGGCTGTTCTAGGTTCAACAATCGTGGTAGTACTCGACCAAAACCACTGGCATCAAGCACAAATTTAGCGTTAACTTGATATTGCTGACCTTGTTCATTCGTTACCGTTAAGCGAGGGTTTTCAGTAAGATCAATATTATCGACTCGATGACCAAAACGAATATCGACCCCTTGACCGATTGCTGTGTCTGCCAATAGTTTATCAAAATCAGCCCGCTGAACCTGAAAGGTAGTGCTTGGGCCAGGGGTAAATTTGTCATTAAAATCAAAAGTGGTATAGCGACCTTGGTGGCGAAATGCGGCGCCATTTTTAAACTGAAATCCAGCCTGATTAACCGCTTCTAACATGCCGGCTTGTTCGAGAAACTGCATGCAACAAGGCAGTAAGCTTTCGCCAATTGAAAAACGTGGAAAATGCTGTTTTTCAATAACAATAACCTGATGACCTTGCTGGCGTAATAGGCTTGCAGCAATAGCGCCTGAAGGGCCTGCGCCAATGATGGCAACGTCGACGTCCATGTTGCTGACTGTATGTGTTTGACTGCTTAACATTTACAGTGTTTTCCTAGTGATAAATGAAATAAACGGTGCCAGTAAGAATGCAAAACTGATCCCAAAAAGAAGTGTTAATCCAAAAAAGTGAATCGCATTAGTTTGACTGAGCGCCAATAAACCAAAAGCCAATAGCGTTGAACAGGCTGACATAAAGATTGCCATCATCACACCGCGACTGGTGTGTTTCGCCTCGGCAAAAAACAGGCTGTAATCAATCCCGATCCCTAACACCAAAATAAGTGCTAATGCGTGAAACAAACTGATGCTCGAGCCGACAAGCCCTAAACACGCGAGGGTGAGCAGTACTGATAATGCCGGTACCGCCACGATGGCTAACGCCAGCTTAATGCCATATTTAATGCTAAACAGTAGGCTTGCTAACACAAAGACCCACACTAATAGCTGTAATGTCAGTTGGCGATACTTGCCCATTAAAGCCGATATACCCCCGACTTTATCGATTAAACGCACTTGGCCTAAAGACCAGTTTTGGTCAGTGAGTCGTTGCTCGAGGGACACTAACGAGTGTATGCCACCTAGCAACACAATTGCACCATATTGCTCGGTGTTGTCTGTGGTCGATATTGCGCCAAGCCATAGGGCATGTAAATCATCATTAGCTTGGGCTAACACCCTTTTTGGCGTTAACCATTGTGTTGTAGCTTGGTCGAGTTGTGCAAGCAAGCTGGTCTTTATGCTGTCATTTAGGCCCATCTCGGTGATGATTTCATCTAAATGTTGCTGATAGAGCTGTTGTTGTAATTGATAATCGTGGCGCTGACGCGCAATGCTGGGCATAAAGCGACTCAGGCTAATGGCCTGGCTTAACTCGCCATCGGCAACGGCCTTATCAAGTACGGGGACCAGTTGCTCTAATGTTTGCAATAATGCTTGTTCGTTGTGGCTGCTGACCAAAATAAATTGGTTGTCTGTGCCGCCGCTGAGCAGCTGTCTGAGCTGGTTTTCTTCGCTGGTGATGGCAGCAGGGCTTTGCTGTAATTGGCGAATATCATCGTCGGTGTCAGCTTGTGATAAGCCCAAAAATAATATAGCCGTTAAACCAATCAGCAGTGCCGCGATGGCGACTTTTTGCCACAATCGACTCGGTATAAATGTGCGTTGCAATACGGTCAGATAACCTTGGGCTAGGGTTAATCCGCGGGTGGGTTTAAGCCCATGGTTGCCCAGCAATGGAAACACCAGTAACAAGGTTAGGTAAGCACCCATTAACCCCGCGGCGCAAAATACCGCCACTTGTTGCATCCCCGGGAATGGCGTAAACCCTATGGCGACAAAGGCACTGACACTGGTAACAAGGGCGAGGGTGAGCGCAGGGAAAATACGCGTTAATGTGTCACTGGCGTTGTCATTGGGGTGAGCTTGTTTTTCGCAGTAAAAGTGGAAGCTGTAATCAATGGCTACACCAATTAAGCTGGTGCCAAATACCAGTGTCAGTAAATGCAGCTCACCAAAAAAACTTAAGGTGGCGACAAACGCAAACACCACCCCAGAGGTTAAGGTCAGTAGCGCGGCAAATAACGGCATCATAGATCGAAAGGCCAACCAGACTAATAAGATAATCCCCAACATGGAAATTAAGCCAATGCGGCTGATTTCTTGTTTGGCTGATTCTGTGGCAGCAATGGCATGAAAAAGTGCCCCAGCCTTGAGAAAGCTCACCTCGGGATAGTGCTGATTAATTTGGCTAAACGCAGATTCTAATGCTTGCATTTGCTGTTGCTGAGCGGTCGGGCTAAAAGCACTATCACGGCCTTTGGCCATGACAATCGCAGCTACACCGTCTACGGTATCTGTCAGTAAAACCCCTTGTTGGCTGCGCAGCGCACTGTTGGGCGATAACGCCAGCAAGTTAGCCGGAAACATCAATAACGGATCATTGCTGAGCAGTTGACTGTTAGCAAAACCAAATGCGCTATAAAGTTGGCTTTGGGCAGCGTTAAGCAATTGGCGCCAATGGCCTGTTTCAATGGCGTGTGCTTGTTCAGGCGTCAGTAAGCCAAAACGATGTTCGAAATACACTTTAGCCAAGTCTTGCAGATGATCATCCGCGCCGCTACGAATGGCGGTAAAGGGCTGTTGAGTCTGTTGTTCAAGGGATATCATCAGTTGCTTGGCTGCGCTGATAGCTTGGCTGTCGTTGTTGGCAATAACGGCAATGTACACTTGATTAGCGAGTTGCTGTTCTACCTTGTTTAATGCTGTTTCGGTGAGCTTATCTTGTTGTAAATGCGGCAGCATAGCCAAAATGTCAGTCTGAATATGCGCGCCTTGCTGCCATTGCAAAAGGCCTGTGGCTAACATTGCCAGCAGCAATACTATCCATAAGGCAAACCGCCCAATGGGCGATAATATGGCGCCAAGCGATCTTGGTATCATTATTGAACGGACTCATTGCCAAGGCTAAAAAGCGCCAGTTCGCTTACACTGAGCGGCCCTTGCTGGGGATCGATAAATTGAATTTGGGTATAGTCGCGAATATCCGCCTGGCTACTTGTCATGATTAATGAGCGTAACTGAGTGTCGCCACTGAGGGTTATGTTGCCCATGGACGCTTGCACTTGAGGATCTTTAGCTTGCAAGCCGAGTTGCCATGACGCATTTTTTGGCGTTTTTGCTGGCATAAACAAGGCAAAATCAGCACTTAAAGCATCGATATCGCCCGCCATAATGGCTTGTAATAAACGCGGTAATTGCTGCGCGATGGGGTTGCCACTGACCGCAGCGTTAAGTTGTTGCACCTTGCCTTGGCTGTTTTGCTGGATCAACTGCTGATCTTTTAACACCATTAAGGTGCTGAACGGCCGCTGTTGTTGCCATACTAATCCCTGCGCCGGACTAAAAATAAATTGCCCTTGGCTGAGCAAGGGCTTTTTTAGCACCTGTAAGTGGCGCAGCTGAATAAACTGCCCTCTAGTATCAAGTTGTAAATTTAATTGCTGAGCTAGAGCCCTGAGGGCTTCTGTGGTAGCTGGTTGACTGTACAAAGTCTGAATATCAGCTAATTGCTCTTTGGTCAGAGCTTGAGTCAGAGGTTGGGGCTTTGCTTGTGTCCGCTCTGGAGTCAGTGTTTGATTGTTGCTTGCTGGCGGACGTTCATTGGCCGAGACTATGCCAATATGCAAACAGAGCACTATAACGAGACGACTGACCCGAGCAAACATTCCTTTGCGAGTATTCATTAAGCTTGGCTCGTATCAAGTAATGGGCGAATTTTTTGCAGGAACACTTCTGGGGTGACAAAGCATAATTCTTGGGTGGCAATCTCAACGGCTGCCTGAATGGTATAGCCTTTAGTGATCCGCACATTGGTTTGGGCATCGAAAACTTGATAATTAATACGTAGGCGATTTTCCCACTCAACAATGGCCGCAATGACTTTGATTTTTTGGTCAAAGGTGCTGCTTTTAACATACTTTACTTGCACATCGACAATGGGCCACGCATAACCGGACTC
The DNA here is from genome assembly GCF_040309905.1 of Shewanella sp. CAL98-MNA-CIBAN-0140. NCBI lineage: Bacteria > Pseudomonadati > Pseudomonadota > Gammaproteobacteria > Alteromonadales > Shewanellaceae > Shewanella > Shewanella sp. CAL98-MNA-CIBAN-0140. Next base: position 59,531 of record NZ_JBEOPI010000025.1, on the reverse strand, counting down.
TTGCATAGTGCGATAGTTATAACCGAGTTTATCCAGCAATAGGCAGCGCACCACTTCAAAGTAGCGCAAATAATTGCCATGCCAAGTGATGCCCATCGAATCGACATCGTGAAACGGGATCACCATTTCCATTTCGGTGAGTAATAATCCTTTCATTTAGCACACCTCCCACTGACCTAGTTGAATTTTTTCGACAGTTTGACGCAGTACCGCTTCTAGGGGGCGGTCTTCGGTAAGCAGTTCAAAATCTTCGCTGACTTGGGCTAAAGTAGTGGCCAAAGAGGGGGTTAATGAACTTGCATCGAGTTCTTGCTGCATTATACGCAATTGGATCCCCTGGCTCATGGCCAATAATGCTGCGGCGGCGACTTGCTCTGTGAGTTGCAGTATCCGCATGCAATCACGTGCGGCAATAGTCCCCATACTGACTTTATCTTGATTATGGCATTCAGTTGAACGTGAAAACACGCTGGCGGGCATAGTGTTTTTTAACGCTTCAGCAGTCCAAGCGGATACGCCAATTTGTACCGCTTTAAAACCATGGTTAATGGCGCGGCGTTCGCCTTCTGCAGCAGACAAATTAGCCGGTAAACCATTATTAAATTTAGGGTCCATGACTAAGGCCATTTGGCGATCAATTAAGTCGGCTATATTGGCCACGGCATTTTTCATCGCATCCATGGCAAACGCGATGTGGCCGCCATAAAAGTGACCGCCATGGAGGATATGTTCACCTTCAGCATCGACAATAGGATTGTCGTTGGCACTATTGAGTTCGGTTTCAATAAATTGGCGCATAAAGGGCAGGGCATCTTGCAGTACGCCAATAATGTGCGGCGCACAGCGAATTGAATAGCGGTCTTGTAAACGATCTGAGTTACGAGGGTGCACATGATGATTTAAGTCTTCACGGATCCAGCTGGCTATCTGGTTTTGTCCTGGGTGGGGCTTGGCGGCAAATAAAATATCATCAAAATGGTTTGCGTTACCCTTGAGCGTTAACGACGCCATGGCCGTAATTCGGCTTGATAAGCGGGTTAAGTACTGGGATCTATCGAAGGCTAAACACGCTAGCGCAGTCATCACCGCAGTGCCATTCATTAAGGCTAGGCCTTCTTTAGGGCGCAAGGTCAATGGCACCATACCGAATTTGAGATAAACATCTTTGGTCGCTTGACGTTTACCTTGGAACATCACTTCTCGTTCGCCAACCAATACAGCAGCAAGATAAGATAATGGGGTTAAATCACCGCTGGCGCCGACCGAGCCTTCTTGAGGGATCACCGGAGTAATATCATTGTTTAATAGCCATTCGATGCGTTGCAGCAGTAGATAACTCACACCTGACTTGCCCATAGCCAAGGAGTTTAAGCGGCAAGCCATAATGGCGCGGGCTTGCATTGGGCTAAATACATCGCCTAAACCACAACCATGAAACCGGGTTAAGTGCAGTGGTAATTCGTGAACTAAGTCTAGGCTGACATTCACGGTACATGAGTCGCCGTAACCTGTGGTGACACCATATACCACACCCTCTTCATGCAGCAGGCTGTCAATAAAGCGAGCGCCTTTTTGGATATATTCAACATAGTCGGCAGTATCAGCCACCTTGACCGCGGCGCCTTTGGCGATAGCCACTACTTGCTCAAGACTAAGATAGCTTTGGCCTAAATGCACTGTGCTATTGGCGGTTGATGACGGTGAAGAAGTGTGGCTCATTGAATTAGTTATCCTGACGGGGTGACGTTGTGCTGTTATTGGGTACAGTACTTGAACTAGGTGCTGTACTTGAATTAGGTGCTGTACTTGAATTAGGTGCAGTACTTGAATTAGTCGCTGTACTTGAATTAGGTGCAGTACTTGAATTAGTCGCTGTACTTGAATTAGGTGCTGTACCTGGGCGTGAAACAGGACGAGTAATCAATTCATCTCTACGCCAAAAATCGAAAAAGTTAAACCATTGCATCGGAGCCTGTAGGGCAAAGTGCGCTAAGCGTTGGCTATATTGGCTCATGGCGTCGGTTAAGCGTTCAATTCTGCCTGCTCGTGGACCTTTTAAGCTGTCGCTTAGATGTTCTACATGTACTTGATAACGCCCATGCTGGCGAATACAAAATAAGCTGTAAACAGGGCAGTCGAGTAAGCTTGCTAAAATAAATGGCCCTTGTGGAAACGCAGCATCTTGGCCTAAAAAGGGCAAATAGGTGACGCGACCTTGGCTGCTAGACGAGGTGCGGTCCGCGGCAATAACCACCATTTCACCTTGATCAATTTTTTGCTGCAGTAACATGGCGGTACTGGGATCAAGCTCATTGACATGGATTAAGTTAAGACTACTTTGTGGATTAAGCTGCTGCAGTACCTTGTTAAAATTTTCAGCGTGTTGGGTTAGCACCATCACATTCACTTTCACCTTTTGCTGGTGGACAGAGATAGCGCGACACAATTCCATATTGCCTAAATGCGACACAATCAATACTGCACCTCGACCTGTGGCCACTTGGTCTGCGAGTATTTTTCGGTCGTTAAAGTCGACTTGCTCTAGATTAATTCGGTCGCACCAAGCATCCATTCTATCGAGGGCGGCATTGCCAAAGGCAAAGAAATGTTTAAGGCTATCGCGCCAATTAACCTCGCTACTGAGATTAGGGTGATGAGGTTGTAGCTGTTGAACGCGGCGTAAAAAATCCAATGATGCGTGTCGAGCCGTCGATCCCGTTATGAAAAAATAACAAATTACCGGATACATCATTGCCCGGCACAGCCAATGCCCGCCAAGACGATAGCATTCAGCTAACAGTTTGATGCCCCAAAAACTGCCACGCTCTGTCATTGTCGACCAATGTTTTTGCGACTGAGCTTGCTCTGGTGGTGGATCTTTTTGCTGTAAAAGTTGTTTGCTGATAATGCGCGGCAGGCGAGCGAGCATGCCAAAAAATAACCGGGTGTGCATCCAGCTGATCCGCACATTATCTTGCACGCCTTGGAAGTGACTGATGCCATCTTCAGGATAGATCACTTTAGTTGGCACATGAATGACTGGCGTACCCTGCCAGTGCAGTCTGACCATAATTTCAATATCAAAATCCATCCGCTCACCCAAAGCTTGCTGGCTGAATAACTGTTCAGTAGCCGCTAATGGATAGACCCGAAAACCACACATAGAATCTTGAATGTCAAAACTCAAGGTTTCAATCCATACCCACAAATGGGTGAGGTAACGCCCGTATAAACGGCCTTTAGGCACGGACTCATCATAAATCGGCTGGCCAGATATTAATGCCTGTGGGTGCTGTTCGCAGCTCGATATCATTAACGGAATATCGTCTAAATTATGCTGCCCATCGGCATCAACCTGTAATGCATGGGTGAAACCATCGCGGTAAGCTTGGCGCAGACCGCTGGTCACTGCCGCACCTTTACCGCGATTAAAAGGATGGCTGATGAGGGTTACCCAGCTAAATTTGTCCGCCATAGCTTGCAATACATAGCGGGTTTCATCTTGGCTACCATCATCAACTAGATAACAGGTCAGGTTGAATTTTGCCAACTTGGTTAGGGTTTGTTCAATGGCGATATGATGATTGTAGTTGGGGATAACCAAGGTCAATTTCATGGGTTACTCTCAATGGCAGTCGGCGCAGCAGTGACCAACGCGGGTTTGACCACAATGCGCCCAGAAGAGAAACGTTTATCTTGATCGCGATAACTGAAAATCAGTTTTGCTTTTTGGACTTGATGTTCAATCACCAAATCAACATAGGTGTCGGGTAATATGAGTTGTTGAAACTTAAGCACTTCTAATGTGGCAATAGTGGCTGAATAACCAAATGCCTCACAGCCAAGTTTGACCGCCCAATCCAATTGGGTAACCCCAGGCAATACGGCTTGCTGAGGAAAATGACCATTAAAAAAGGCTAAATCTGCGCTAACAAATAAACGCCATTGATAGAGATTGTTACCGCCTTGATGGCTAACAATATGGGGTAATTCTGACTTAATCATGACTAAATAAGGCTATAATTTCTGCTTGAGTACGCTTGCCTTGGCTGTTGAGTGGCAAGTGTGCAGGATAACGCCAGCGTCTTGGTAAGGTGATGCGCTCAAACTGGCTTAATAAGTGGTTTTTCAACGCATTATTGAGCGCTAATTTCCCTTCCGCTTCGAGTGTTTTAAGGCCTAATTCGCTTAAGCATATTGCCGCACCTAACATGGTACGCGGTTGTTCTAATACCGTGACGGCCGCTTCGCGAACAAAAGGATGGGTTTGCAGTAAATGCTCCACTTGGGCTAATGACAAACGTTTTTCTTCAATTTTCACAATGCGATCAAGGCGATGTAATAAACGGAACTGGCCATCAGTTAACAGTTCAATTTTATCATCGCACCTCAGCCACTGGGCCTGATTGTCTAAATAAACTGACTGCAACATCAAAGCCCCGTCTTGGGGATCTATATCAATGTTGACTTGGGTAAAGGCTTGCCATGGTTGCAGTGGTTGCTGCTGGCGTCGATAGGCTATACCGCCGGTCTCAGTACTGCCAAATATTTCGATTGGCAATTGATAAAAACATTGCTTAACCGCCTGGGCAGCATCAAAATTTAATGGTCCACCAGAACTGAAAATTAAGCTTGGAATGCGTTGTTGCTTTTGGTTATCAAGCGCATCAGGTAAGCGAGTCAATTGAGCGGGGCTACTGATCAAACACAAATTTGGCATGATGGCCAGGTAGTAGCTAAGGGTTTCTGGAAAGTCGATTTGTTCACTTAAGAAAGCTCGGCTCGCGGCCAAAGGCCACAGAACTTTAAATAATAAACCGTAGATATGTTGATGCGAAACCGTCGATACCACCGAGCAATGAGGTAAATGTTCGGCAAAGGTTTGTTCAAGAATACTGACTTCGGCATCGAGTTGCTGCAGCGTTTTTTTGACGGCTTTGGGCTGGCCGCTACTACCAGAGGTGAATAAGATTAATTCACCTAATGATTCTGATTTAGGCCATTTCGCTGCGGGTAAACTTAATTCTTTTTTGAGCGCAATATACTCACCCACTTCACATAAGGGCGTGTCGGCAATAATGGCATCAAATTCGTGGTTGAGTTGACTCAAGGTACCACTTTGGGTGTTGGCGGGTAATATTACTTGTTTACCGGCTAACAAGGCCGCGCATAAGCCTGCGGCAAATAAGTCGCTGTGCTTGGCTGCAAGCAACCAACGCTTAGCAGCACTTTGGGTCAGTTGAGCATGGAGGTGGGCAACGTGCGCACAAAACAATGATCCCGTCATGATGTCATGATGGTCAAAGCTTATCAGCTGCTGTGAGGCAGGCCCTGTGGATAACCAATTGAGTAAAAGCTTATTCATGTTTTTTCAACCAAAAACGACGATAAATCCATTCACCACTGAGTAGCATACCCATAAACAGATAGGCGATCAGTCCGTTGTAAAGTGTCCATATTTCAATGCTTGTTGCTATGGCGGTATAGGTCGCCACTGCACCATTAACAATAAATAACCCACACCAAAGTTTGGTAATGGTTTGTAAGTATGGAATAGCAGAGTCTGGTAAATCAGGCTCTTTTAAGCGTGCTAAGCGCTCAATCATACTTGGGCCATTAATCAGTGAGTAACCAAATAATCCTAACATACTCAGGTTTATCACCACCGGATAGTATAGTAACCAGTCGTTACGCTGAGCAATAAAACTGGCTGCGGTTAATCCGATGCCAATCAGTATTGGCAGTGTCATGGATTTCACTTGTTGCTTAGTGACCATAAACCGCATCAATAATAACAAACAAAGCAGCAAAGCAATGGTGCCCGGTGGTAAATACTGCAATCCAAAGTACACTGCTAAAGGATAAGCAATAATGACTAAAGTAGTAATAATCTGCAGGATTAACCGCATTAGCTTTTAATTAATCCTTCAATGGCGTTCACGACATCATCGACTGTGCGAACGGTTTTAAATGCCTCAGGTTGAATTTTTCTACCGGTACGCTGTTGCAATTTAATCACCAAATCAACCGCATCAATACTATCTAAATCAAGGTCTTTATACAAAGAAGCTTCTAGAGTGATATCGGCCGCATCTATTTCAAAATCTTCAACTAAAATGGCGCTAAGCATTTCGAGAATTTGTTCACGATTTTGCATGCAGGCTCCTAAACACGTTGAGATTCAATAAAGCTAGCTAAGCTAGCAACACTGAAAAAGTGTGCAGTAGTCGCATCAGAATTTGCTTCAATTTTGATATCAAATTCTTTCTTAATGGCCAAGCCTAATTCGAGTGCATCGATCGAGTCTAAGCCTAGACCGTCACCAAATAAGGCTGCATCGGTTTCGATATCATCGACAGTGACATCTTCTAGATCTAAGCAATCGATGATCAGTTGTTTTATTTGATTGTGTAAGTTCATTTTTTTGTTTTTCTTATAAGTATGGCTATCAATGTGACTTGATAGGCTGTTTAAGTGTATCAAGGTAAAACTGCTGCAAGTCGCGCGTCAGCTGTCGAGCCATTTTGGCTTCATTACCTTGTTTAACATCATACAGCAGGTATGACATGCTTGTGCCTATTTCTACTGACATATTGATGGTTTGCCGTGGAATTTGGTACCAAGCTTGTTGCTTGGTCAACCCTGCAACATCAGTACGTAATACCACAGGTAAAATATCTGTTTGGGTGCGTAGCGCAATATTGGCGGCCCCGCGAGCAAAAGGATTAACGATATTACCGGTTAATGTTCGCGTACCTTCAGGGAAAATAATTAAATTGGTATCGGTTTGCAACACTTGTAAGCAGTCATCTAGTAGCCAATCAGCGCCACGATTTGGAATATAACCGGCACTGGCGAGTACGCCGCGAATAAATGGATTACGCCATAAGCCTTGTTTTACAATACAACCCGCATTCGGCATAAGACTAATTAATACTACCACATCCACTAATGTTGGGTGATTGGCGATGACAATCTGCCCCTTTGCTTGCTGTAGTGTTTCGATATTCTTAGTGTTAACTGTAATCACCCCAGCAAAACTGAGCATGGCGACCAATGCTCTAAACATCCCGCTGACTAATCTTTGTACCCGTGCAACCCGCAGCTCTGGCTTAGTGGGCCAAAGTTGTAATATGGGTAAAATAGTTAATGAGCAGAGCAGTCCACCTAAACCAAAAGCAATATAACAAAGCACACCGCCAATCCAGCGAGGTACATAACGACATCCGCGCAGTTTCGGCGCGGCGGATTTTTTTTGCTCAATAGCATCAGCATGTTGTGGTTTGTGTGGTTGATTAGTCATGATGTTCAAGTGACCAATACCAATGGCACAGTTTACCCTGGATATTCTTTGCACTGGCAATATGATGGATTAACTCGCTCAAGCTGATGTTGTCTTGGTGTTTTTGGTTGTCAAGAGGGCCTAATCCGAGTGGATGATCAGACAGGCGTAGAGTCGTCCGTTGAGGCATTGTTTGATGTAATTCGGGTGCTATAGCCTGCTTTTCAGCTCGGTGGGCGATGTTATTGAGTGGTGCAAGGTACAAACCGAATGCCAGAGGAAGTTCGACCTCGTGAATAAATTCACTGTATACCGGTGGAACCGGATCGTCACCAAAGACAACCAATACTGGCGATGGGGATTGTGCTAATTGAGCGTAGGCTTCAATGAGTGCTTGTGTGAGGGTTTGCTCACCCGCAGCAATGGATGTAGACGTCGTAGTATTATCATTCACAATACCAAAAATACCACTGGCAGTATTGTGCACTGATTGACTAAAAGCCATTGGTGATAAAGCTTGCTGCTGGGCAATATCCTTAAGTAAGCCTAAGGTTCTGGTAAGTTCACCATGACGAGATGCAAAAATACTACGGCAATGCATATCGGGTTGGCATTGGTATGCCGCGGTTAGCATCATTTTGGTTAAGCGACTAAAGCGCCGACGTTGCATGGCAGGAATGTGTGCTAATGCTGGTGAGTCAGATTTTGGCGACAAGTCGCCATTAGGCTGTTGCCATTGCTGCCAACGTTCTGTTGTCTGAAAGTCCGCAGACCATGCACCCCATGATAGAAGATCAAATACTAATTGCACTACATTCCCTCTATAACTGCCTAGCTATCCTTATCTAATTGTTAATAATAATCATGCCAATAATGAATATTCGTTAACCTTGCCGATTGTACACTGAAGTGAATGTAGATAAGAAGTCGTGTGGACGAAAAAGGCTAATAGCAGAGGGTTTATTGAACAAAGTGATTGTGCAATAAAAAAGCGCGACGGTAAACGTCGCGCTGATTGCTTATAGCCTAATAAAATAGCTTTACCGCTTGATGTAATAGCTTATTGGCTCGGAAAGCTTTGTTGTAGTTTCTTGACTGCTGCTTTGATTTTACGAGCGTTTTCTGGCCCCATGCGGATCAACAGTTTTTGTGCATTGGGTAATGCCTCAAGATTGGGATCGACATATTTATAGTTAACACTGATCGATGATAATTCAATAGGATCTTCAATAATGGGCGCATCAGCAACCATGCTGAAAACCTGCTGCATTCGCGTATCAAAGTCAATGTTACTGTAACCTAGTTCAGTAAAAGCTTCGGCAAATAATGGCTTTAACTCATTGTAAGTACTGATTAAATCTTTATCACTCAGCTCCTCTATAAAATTAGCGTATAAATCATATCTATGATAACTGTCTGGATTAAGATAGATTTTGTTGGTTATTTCGCTCACGGTAAATTTTGTATCGGGGCCTTTTAACGGGCTCGCTTTACGCACCATATTGCCTTGGGCTAAGTTATCGACAAATACCACAAATTGGCGGGCAATGTCTTTTTTCAAGATCATTGGCGCAATTTTCATGCCGTTAGCAATGGCTAATGTTTTTGCTTCTACAAAATCATCAGACTCATCTAAGGTGGGGAGTGGCTCTATCGTTGCGGCAGCGGATTCTCCAGTGGGCACTACATCATCTGTTGTGGCAATGCTTTCTGGTTCTTCAATAGGCGTTTGCTCTATTGGCGTCTCAGGAACTGATTCTGGCAGTTCAACTGGGGTGATAACAACGGGTTCAAATTCATCAGTGTCATCACTGGTAAAATAGAAATAACTGCTTGCGCCTAACAATGCAATCACCGCGATAGCGATTAACATCTTGTTAGACCCTGGCTTTTCAGAACCTGGAGGGGTAATTCGGTCTTCTTCATTAACTTGCATTTCAATTCCTTGGTGTGATTGCTAATCGGTACAAATATCTAGGTGGAGTCGAAAAATTGTGCATAGTACCATTTTGCAATATTCGGCTGACTTGTCTAGTGATAACTGATGATAATGAACAATATATTACGATTAGTATTGTATTATGCTTGGACATATTGTTGTCTATCACCTATCCAGCGTTGAATGATAGCGTCTACGTTTTGTGGCACTTGCTGGTTAACGTGTACGGCTAATTTTTGAGTAGGTTCAATTAAGTGTTGATCGCGAAGTAAATCTGCGATTTTGAGATCGGCTAAACCTGTTTGTTTTGTCCCGAGCACTTCACCAGGCCCTCTAATTTCGAGATCTTTTTGGGCGATGATGAAGCCGTCGTTACTGTTTCGCAGAACACCTAAGCGTTTGGTGGCCGTTTGCGACAATGGCGCTTTATAGAGTAACACGCAATGACTGGCTACCGCGCCTCGGCCGACTCGACCTCTTAATTGGTGTAACTGCGCTAGGCCTAATCGTTCAGGATTTTCGATGATCATTAAACTGGCATTGGGTACGTCAACACCCACTTCTATGACGGTAGTGGCGACTAATAAGTTTACATCACCCGCTTTAAATTGCGCCATAATGGCCTGTTTGTCAGCGCTTTTCATTCGGCCATGGATCAAGCCTATTTTGAGTTCAGGTAATGCTATGGTGAGTTCCGCTGCAGTGTCTTCAGCAGCTTGGCATTCAAGCACTTCAGATTCTTCAATTAAGGTACATACCCAATAAGTTTGGCGATTATCATGTAATGCTGCTTGTTTGACTCGCTCAATAACGTGTTCGCGGCGGCTATCAGCAACGGCAACGGTCGTCACGGGTGTGCGCCCTGGGGGAAGTTCATCAATAATCGAGGTATCAAGATCTGCATAGGCTGTCATGGCTAAGGTGCGCGGAATTGGCGTGGCCGTCATAATTAACTGGTGCGGGTGAAAGCCTTGGCTGACGCCTTTTTCTCGTAAACCTAAGCGTTGATGAACGCCAAAACGATGTTGCTCGTCAATAATAATCAGCGCCAGTTTGTTAAATACCACCGCTTGTTGAAATATCGCATGAGTACCGATCACCATTTGGGCTGCACCAGAGGCAATGTTTTCAAGGGATTGGACTCTAGCTTTACCTTTGAGTTTGCCTGCTAACCAACCTATTTTCACTCCCAGAGGTTCAAACCATGCGGCAAAATTGCTGGCATGTTGTTCAGCGAGTAACTCGGTCGGCGCCATCATGGCTACTTGGTATCCGTTTTCAATAGCCTGCAATGCTGCAAGCGCCGCCACCAGGGTTTTTCCTGAGCCAACGTCACCTTGAACTAAACGCATCATTGGCGTTGGATGCTGAATATCTTGGCGAATTTCGGCCACTACGCGCTGTTGTGCCCCCGTTGGCTTAAAGGGCAACTGGGCTAAAAAAGGGCTTGATAATTGGCCGGTTGCAGGCATAGGCACTGCGGCATCTTGGTTACTACGTTGGCGTAGTTGCAACATACTGAGGTTATGAGCGAGCAGTTCTTCTTGTATTAACCTTTGCTGTGCCGGATGTTGACCTTGTTCTAATTCAAATGGTGACACCGAGCTGTGGGGACGATGTAAAATATGCAGCGCATCGCGAAGACTAATATTGTTTGGCTGCAGGCCATTGGGTAATAATTCTGGCAATCCACCATCATCTAACATGGTTAAGGCTTGCTCGGTCAGTTTTATCCAACTGGCTTGTTTTACCCCTTCTGTTGTCGGGTATATAGGCGTTAGTGTGTCGCTTAATGTGACTGATCCACCAGGATGGATAATTTGATATTCGGGGTGAACAATTTCTTTGTGATGATTGCCTCGACGTATTTCACCGTAAGCCCGAATGGTGGATCCATTTTCCATGGCGTTACGTTGTGCCATTGAAAAATTAAAAAAACGCAGGCTCATCATTCCGCTGTGATCGCGAACATTACACATTAGCATACGTCGCCGACCTTGCATTATTTGAGTCGACTGAATTTCGGCTTCTATGGTGCCATAACTGCCAGGAGGCAACGCGGCAATGGGATAGATTTGCGTACGGTCTTCATAACGCAGCGGTAAGTGAAACAGTACATCTTGTACTGTTTTAATACCTAACTTAGCCAGTTTTTCCGCGACCTTTTTAGCAACACCTTTAAGGTCGGTGATCGGAACAAGATCCAGTCGTAGCAAATTGTGCGCACCCCAAGTTGGTGATTAAAGATTTAAAAAAGCATTGTAATTTCAAGCTGTCAATTTCGAATCACTGTAATTATATACATATGTTTAAGGTATCTTAGCAGACTTTCAATACAAGGCAATATTAAGCCGCTAATTATAACCAACCCTTTTGTTTGGCGATTCTGGCGGCGTCAATTCGGTTGCTAGCATTGAGTTTATTAATCGCTTCTGACAAATAGTTTCGTAAAATTACCCAACCTGCATGACTAAGTAACTGGTGTAACCTAAGTAACCCGCTAGAAGCACTACACCTTCACGGCGACCAATACGTAAGCCGCTCCAAGCAAACGGTAATACCATGAAAGCAAAGATCAGCATGGCGATAAAATCGATTTGGTTAAATCCGGCAGCGGAGACAGGGTGGATTAACGCAGTCGCGCCTAAAATACCGAGCACATTGAAAATGTTTGATCCAACCACATTACCGATGGCAATGTCACTTTGACCTTTCAGTGCAGCCATCACCGAGGTGACAAGTTCTGGCATGCTGGTGCCAATCGCCACAATAGTTAAGCCGATGATGACTTCGCTAATGCCAAATTGCTTGGCTAAATCCACAGCACCATTAACAAATAATATGCCACCACCGACCAGCATAGCGATACCCATAATAATTAATGCTATTGATAACCCTGGGTGTTGAGGGCTGGCATCAAGATCAAGATCTTCGGGATTATTTTTGGCGCTGACATAACTAAACACTAAATAGCTAACAAGTGCACTGAATAAAATGGCACCGTCGATAAAGCTCACTTCACCATCAAGCAGTAAAAACCACATTAATACCGATGCGCAAATCATGATAGGGATGTCGCGCTTAACCATTTGAGATTGCACTGTAATAGGGCGAATAAGGGCGGTAATAGCTAAAATTAAGCCGATATTGACAATATTGGACCCCACCACATTACCTAAAGCAATCCCCGGGTTACCTGCTAATGCCGATTTTACACTTACCGCCAATTCAGGGGCGCTAGTACCAAATGCTACAATAGTTAAGCCAATAATCAGTGGTGCAATGCCTAAACGAAGCGCTACAGCACTGGCTCCGCGCACAAGAGCTTCTGCACCAAAGGTTAAAATGATAAAACCGCCGATAATGGTTAACGCAATGAACATGAGAGTCTCTGCCTAAGTAAGGGTGTGTAACAACATTGTTAACATTGAATAGTTGATGGGGCGTATATTGACAGAATATGTCAAAAAAATACACGCATATTGCGTGTATTTTTTTTAAGATAGTTAATCATTTAGCGGGTGATTACAATTCGTCTTCCCAACGTACTTTAGCACCGCGGACACCTTCTACTTTGGCGCTAAATGCTTTTTCCAGAACGTGACGTTTAATTTTTAACGTCGGCGTTAATACGTCGCTCTCAATGGTCCAGTCATCATTTACGATTATAATGGCATCAATATTTTCATGTGACTCAAGCTTGGGATTAATACTGTCGAGGCTCTCTTTTAATGAGGTTCTTACTTCCTCGCGCGGCTGTAATTTTGAACCTTCAGAAAGCTGCACCAAAGCGATAGGGTGCGGTAAGCCAGAACCAATAACACAAATTAGCTCAATATGTGAATCTTGAGCCAATTTACGTTCAATAGGTACCGGTGAAACATATTTGCCTTTTGAGGTTTTAAAGTTGTCTTTAACGCGGCCAGTGATGTCAATGTAACCGTCTTCGTCGATTTCACACAAATCGCCAGTGAGGAAAAAGCCGTCTTCAGTAAATGCTGCAGCGGTAGCGGCTTCTTGCAGGTAATAGCCACTCATTAAGCCTGGGCTTTTGACTAATAACTCACCTTGTTCAGTTTGACGCACTAAGCATCCTTCAACCGGACGGCCAACCGTGCCGATTTTTTTGGCATTGAATGGGTAATTGATTATCGAGTAAGCACAGTTTTCGGTCATGCCCCACGCTTCACAAATATCAATGCCGATGCTGTTATACCATTGCAGTAATGATGGTGGGATAGGCGCTGAACCTGAGCCGTTCAAGCGTGATTGGTCTAAACCCAAACCTTTTTTTATTTTACGCTTAACGATACTGCTAATAATGGGCAATTTCAGTAATGTGTTGAGTTTTTTGACGCCAATTTTATTGATGATATTTAATTGAAATACCGTCCATAAGCGCGGCACGGAGAAAAATATCGTTGGACGACAACGCTGAATATCATCAACAAATGAGTCGAGGCTTTCTACAAAAGAAATCGTTGCTCCAGAATAGAATGATGAACCTTCTATCGCCACACGTTCAGTAATGTGTGCCAGAGGTAAGTAAGATAATAGTCGGTCAGTCGTATTGGTTTGTAAATCATGAATGACCGCTTCACAGGCCCAGCAATAGCTGGTAAAGGTTTGTATCACGCCTTTGGGTTTGCCGGTTGACCCCGAAGTATAAATGAGCGTCATGACTTGATCAGCCGTTGGCAGCTGCTCGTCAACAAGCGGCTGACCCAGCGTTAACAGTTGCTGCCAATGATATTGAGCTGGCATAGTGTCATAAGGCATGGCTAAGCGGAGAATGTCACCGCCCACAGCCGCTTCTTGTTCAGCCCAATGATCGAGCTTGCCGGTAAAGATGGCTTTGGCACCGCTATGTTCAAGTATATAGCGAATGGTTTCAGCATTCGCGGTTGGATAAACCGGTACACTAATGTAACCACCGTACATTAATGCTAAATCGACAATAAACCACTCGGCGCAGTTTTTAGACAGTACAGCAACCTTGTCGCCACGTTCTAGACCTAAATGACGCAGTGAACCTGCAATTTGTTGCATTTTTTGTTGAACTTCACGCCAGGTGAAATCCACATACTTACCGTCAATTGGCTGGCGAAGGTAAACTTTATCGCCTTGTGTATCAACCCAATGAGACAACATCTCAACCGGCGTTTTAATTAAATTTTCCATAGACGCTTCCATAGTTCTTTATTGTTATTGTGGGTCTTTATAAACTTATTATGGCTATTTTTGTGCGCTGGCGCAAACAATTGCACACTATGTGTGCAAGGTAACATTATCAACACGTTAGCAGGATCTGCTGAATTAACAATAGGTATTGAGTAAATACTCTACAATAGGGGGCCCACAGATAATAAAAAAGGCGCTCTAGGCGCCTTTAAACAATATTATACCGTTGGGCTTAGATTTCCATTATTCCGTCCATTTCAACCAATGACCCTTTTGGTAACGCTTTGATGCCAATAGCGGCACGAGCAGGGTAAGGCTGTTGAAAATAACGGCTCATAATTTCATTAACTGTGGCGAAATGAGACAGATCGGTCAGGAAGATATTTAACTTAACGATATCACTCATTTTTCCGCCTGCAGCTTCGCATACCGCAGATAAATTTTCGAAAACTTGCACGACTTGTTCAGCAAAATCATCGCTTACCATGGTCATGGTTTTTGGATCTAATGGAATTTGACCTGAAAGATAAACGGTACTGCCGACTTTAACGGCTTGTGAGTAAGTGCCAATTGCTTGTGGGGCTTTGTCGGTTGCGATGATAATTTTTTCAGCCATGTTGTGTTCTCTTTATTGTGATCAGTGACTAGCGATTACGCGAGGTGCGTAATACTTCAGGTAAAACGCGTATCCTGCGCATTACGTTGGCAAGATGGACACGATCTTTAACTGAAATACGTAAATTAATCAAATACACTCGGCCATCACGTTCTTCAGTGCTGAGATTGTGAATATTTGACCCAGCTGAAGCGATAATCGAGGTGATTTTAGCCAGCGCACCTTGATGGTTAACAATTTCGACGCGCAGATTAGCTTGGTACTCTGCGCCTTCTACGTTGTCCCAATGCACTGATATGTACTTATCAGGCTCGCCTTGATAGCCACGAATATTGGCACAGCTTTCCATGTGAACCACTAAACCTTTGCCTGGACTCACATGGGCAATGACGGCATCGCCAGGGATAGGGCGACAACAATTAGCGTAGGTCACCAACATACCTTCAGCGCCACGAATTGGCATCTGCAAGGTTTCTTTATTATGATCGTGAGCGTCTAGCTGTTGGCCTAATAAACGTTGGGCAATCACAATACTCATGGCATTACCTAAGCCAATATCGGCCAGTAATGAGTCCAGCGAAGTATGTTTGGTTTCTTTAATCACTTTTTCAAGTAAATCGGCTGGAATATTCTCAAGTTTAGTATCACCCAAGGCATGGTTTAACAAACGCTTACCTAATGCAATGGCGTTATCACCTTTAAGGCTCTTCAATACTTGCCTAATTTTACCACGAGCTTTACCGGTGACCACAAAGTTTAACCATGCAGCATTAGGACGAGCGCCTTTAGCTGTAATAATTTCAACCGTTTGCCCAGAGATCAGTGGCTGGCTCAGAGGATAAGCTTGGCGATTGACTCTCGCTCCCACGCAGGTATTACCCACATCAGTATGCACTTCGTAGGCAAAGTCGACAGCTGTGGCATTAACCGGCAATTCTAAAATACGGCCTTCTGGGGTAAACACATAAATTTCTTCAGGAAATAGCTCTGTTTTAACGTTTTCAACAAATTCAAATGAGCTGCTGGCGCTTTGCTGCAATTCCAGCAAACTTTGCATCCATCGGTGAGCACGAACTTGAGAGGTACTTTGCTGAGCCGAATCAATCTTATTTTTATACATCCAATGTGCAGCGACACCTTTGTCGGCCATTTGATCCATTTCTTCAGTGCGAATTTGCACTTCAACAGGAACCGCATGAGGACCAAATAATGATGTGTGCAATGATTGATAACCGTTGGCTTTTGGAATAGCGATATAATCTTTAAAACGTCCAGGGCGCGGCTTGTATAATCCGTGCATAGCGCCTAAAACGCGATAACAGGTATCGATAGAGTCAACAATAACGCGGAACGCATAGATATCCATGACCTCTTGAAATTGCAGTTCTTTACTGCGCATTTTTCGATAAATCGAGTAGAGGTTTTTTTCACGGCCTTTAACTTTTGTGGGTATTCCAGCCTCTTCAAGGCGTTTTTCAATAGCAACTTCAATACTATTAATCAGTTCTTTACGATTACCCCTGGCCGCTTTGACAACATCGCGGATCACTCTATGGCGCATAGGGTAATAGGCTTGAAAACCTAAGTCTTCAAGTTCGATTTTGATATTGTGAATACCTAATCGATTAGCAATTGGGGCGTAGATTTCTAGGGTTTCACGAGCAATACGACGGCGTTTATCAGGGCGAAGTGCGCCTAAAGTACGCATGTTGTGGGTTCGATCAGCCAATTTGATGAGGATCACTCGAATATCTTGAGTCATTGCCATCATCATTTTACGGAAGTTTTCCGCTTGGGCTTCTTTTCTATCACGAAACTTGATTTTATCAAGCTTTGATACACCTTCCACGAGTTCTGCAACAGCAACACCAAATAACTCAGAGAGTTCTTCTTTGGTGACAGGTGTATCTTCGATGGTGTCATGAAGTAAGGCAGCCATAAGCGACTCATGATCGAGACGCATGTCTGCCAAGATGCGGCTAACCGCAACGGGATGGGTAATGTAAGGCTCGCCACTTGTGCGCATTTGCCCTTCGTGGGCATCACGCGCAACCAAATAGGCCTGCTTGAGTAATTCTACTTGATCCGGCTCTAAATAGCTGGATGCTGACTCTTTTAGACCTTCAAACAGATACAAGTGGCGCTACTCCTTATAAAACGCGGCCTTCTGCAATGGCTGCGACAGCGGCAATTTCAGCTGCTTCACGTTCACGAACAGTTTGGCGCTCATCAGCATCTAAAGTATTTGAGGTGACTAAACCTAATTCGATTTCACGTAATGCGACAACCGTTGGTTTATCATTCATCTCATCAACCATAGGTTCTTTACCTTGGACGGCGATTTGGCGTGCACGACGCGCTGCAACCAGGATCATATCAAAACGGTTGCCGATTTTGTTTACGGCGTCTTCTACAGTTACGCGAGCCATGTGTTGAAACTCCAGTGTTATCTATTGGGAAAAAAGGACGCAAAATTGTACACTATGACAATTAATCTGCCAAGAGATCAGTAATCATATCATTGTGGGCATACTGCTGACTAGCACAGGTTAATCGTTGACTGCGGATAATGGCGCTTAAATCGACCAATGCGTCATCAAAATCATCATTTACAATCACAAAGTCATATTGAGCGTAATGTGACATTTCAGAAACGGCTTGTGCCATACGTGAATCAATCACTTGTTGATTGTCTTGGCCTCGACCGGTTAAACGGCGTTCAAGCTCGGACTTAGACGGCGGTAAAATAAACACCCCTAATGCCGTTTTCATCAATTTTTTAACTTGCTCTGCGCCTTGCCAATCAATATCAAGAAATACATCGATACCTTTATCTAAGGTTTGTTCGATGACGCGCTTGGAGGTGCCATAAAAATTGCCAAAGACTTCGGCCCATTCAAGAAAGGCATTTTGGGCAATTAATGCTTTAAATTGCTCAATAGACACGAAATGATAATGCTGTCCATCGACTTCGCCAAGGCGAGGTTTACGGGTCGTATGTGACACAGAAACCTGTTTATCGCTGGGTTTATCTTTTAATAGTGCTGATATAAGTGATGATTTACCTGCGCCACTAGGGGCTGACACAATAAAAAGATTTCCACGAGTGCTCATAAATAAGGTTGCTCATCCGATTATTCATTAAGAAAGCTTAACATTATACTCGTTAACGGTAGGGTTATGCTAGCGCAATCATAGAGATTGCTGATGAGTCTTATCGCGATAAGATGGATAAAAGTGACTTGCAAAAGTAGGAATAAAAAAGTAAACCAAAATCTAGCTTGGGTCTGGCTTTATAAGATAAATTCTGTAGGCTTTGGGCTATTAATAGCGGTTGTCGATTTTGATGATAACAACAATCCTTTAACCTTGTAATAGCGGTGTAGAATCACCGACGATTTCTGTTATGTAGCCAGCTGTTTTGATTTTTTTGTAAATTAATAGGAATGATTGATGTTTGTAAAACCCCTACTGTGCCGAGATGGTCGTGACACAGGCTTAAGGTTAATGATAATTATATTAGCAGCATTTTTGTTGTTAACTGTCGCTGCTATCGTATTCCCGGCGAGTGTAATTAATTGGGTTGTGACGCTAACGATAATGCCTATTGTTGGTTTGTCTGCTGTTCGTCGCCTAAATGACGTCAATAAATCGATTAAATTGGCGATGGTTTGTGTCGTTCCTGTGGGCCTTTTTGGCATATTGACTTACTTTATGGCGCCTTTGGGCGCACTCGCAGGAGTGTTTTTGTTTGGCCTAGCTTGTGGTGGCTATTTGGCCTTTATGCCGGCTAAAAGTAAGATTAATTATGTGCAAGGCTATAATGGACCCAGTATGGTGCCAGTATCTTTTGCGGGCTCGGTACATCACCGACAAGAACCGGTAATGAAAAGGCGGGTTATGCCTGTTCATACTATGCCAGAGAGTACATTTTCATCAACAGAGATAACGGATGATGAAGTGAACTTTACGGGTTCGGTTGAGCCAGATTCTTTCGAGACAGAAAAATATCAATTAAATGATGATGTGGTGCAGCAGGCAAGTTCCGAGCAAACTGACGCACACATGGACCATGACGTTGATGAGAAAATGGAGGATGATCAAGTCAGATCATTTTCTACATCATCTGCTCGCAGTAATCAGCCTCTTTATGTTGATCAGGATGCATTGCATTCAGGGTCGATTACCGAGCTTGCAAAATCTTGGCTTAATGTGGCCAAGTTACATCAGCAAAAGCTTATTTTAATCGGAAAAATTACTGCTGCCATTGTCGCTGCCGGTTTGGTTGTATATTTAGTTTCCGCCTTGATCAGTGTTTTTTCTGGCGAGGCGACAGAACAAACTGACCATGCTGATGAGATGATCAATCAACAACAAGCCAGTAGTCGACAAATGATTAAACTGCCGGATGGGTTTTGGTTAGTACTAGACGGCGATGTTCTGATTGTACGCTGGTTAGGGGATCGCGGTGATGCTAGACGCTTGTGGCATTTAGCCAGCGCCATAGGCGATAAAACCTGCGCCAACCTTGAATTTAATGATGGTAGTCGTTATCGACCACTCACGGTTGATCGGTTACAGGACAGTGCCACTGAAGCCAGATTTACGCCGCTGGATAAAGATGCCATTGTCAATAATGTCGCGCTTAAAGGTAGCTTTAAGTTGTGTGGTTATGAATTTAGCTTAAAGGGCAGCCAAGCAACATTAATGCAAAACCCTCAATTTGAAATGATACTAAGCCAGTAACCATTAGGGAGATAATCAGACAGTAGAGCTCTGTCGGTTATCTTTGGCTATGATAAAGATGAGTTTGGAGTTGTGATTGGTTAATTTTATCCGCAAAAATGTATTGTCTCAGTTTGGTTTTAGGGGCGAGCATAGTACGCTTCATCCACTGGGTAATGGCCATATTAATCAGACTTTTTTGGTGAATGATAACGCTAAAACGATGGTCTTGCAGCGTATCAACACCCAAATATTTACCGATCCTAAGGTGATGATTCAAAATGCCAGCAATATTAGTCAGCATTTACTCACTAAGCGTCAACAGCAGCAATATCCATTGCAAGTGGTGAGTCCAATAGCCACCGTTTCAGGTGCACTTTACTTAGATTTAGGTGAGCAAGGGTTTTGGCGAGCAATAGATTACTTGCCCCATAGCGATACGATTGAAGTGGTTGATACTCCCGAACAAGCCATGCTGGCCGCCGCAGCTTTTGGCCATTTTGCCGCGGCGTTGAGTGATTTAACCCCCAATGACATTATCGATGTTATTCCCAACTTTTTGAATTTACCCCAGCGTATCACTCAATTGCATGATGCAATGGTTAATGATGTCAACGGTCGATTAGTCCAGTGTAAAAAATGGCCGGACTTGTGCTTAGCACAAACGGATTTATTAGCAGAATTAGTACAATATGAAGCTGCCTTACCGCTAAGGATTTGTCACAATGATACTAAAATCAATAATATGCTGTTTGATAGTCGAGATATGTCTAGTCTGGCTATTATTGATTTAGATACCTGCATGAAAGGGTATTTGATGTATGACTTTGGTGATATGGTGCGGGCTTTTTGTTCCCCTGAGCCGGAAGACTCGACTGACTTAGGCAATGTGTATGCACGACCTGAGATCATTATTGCTGCGGCAAACGCGTATATAGCGTCTCTCGCTGGCATCATTACCCCGCTTGAAAAGCGCAGTTTATGGCTAGGAACTAAAGTGATGCCGTTAATGCTTGGGGTACGATTTTTAACTGATTATTTAAATGGTGATGTTTATTTTGGGATCAAGCACCAAAACCATAATCTTGATCGCGCGATAAATCAGCTAACTATTTATCAAAGTCTACTGAGGCAAGAAGCTGCGTTAAAGTCATTATTTAACGCTTAGCTGCCATAGTTAACCATTTATTTGAACGAAATAAGGATCTCATTGATGTTAAATATGCTCAATAAATATAAATGGATTTTATTTGATGCTGACGAAACGTTATTTCATTTCGATGATTTTGCGGGATTGAAATTAATGTTCTCTCGATTTAATATTGATTTTAACACCGAAAACTTTGCTGTTTATCAGCAGGTCAACAAACCACTATGGGTTGAATACCAAAATGGTGTAATTAGTGCTGTGCATTTACAACACACTCGGTTTCATGACTGGGCGACAAAGTTGTCTGTTACCCCGCAACATCTAAACAGTCAATTTCTGGCGGCAATGGCCGATATTTGTCAGCCATTACCCGGTGCCCGGGAATTGATTGACTCATTAAATGGTAGGGTCAAGCTTGGTATCATTACTAATGGTTTTACCGAGTTACAAAATATCCGCTTGAGTCGCACAGGCTTTCAAGGTGCCTTTAATCCTGTGGTTATCTCTGAACAACTGGGTAAAGCAAAACCTGATGTGGCTATTTTTCATCATGCGTTTGGCTTAATGGGGGAGCCGGAGAAGCATCAAGTACTCATGGTCGGTGATAACCTACATTCTGATATTTTAGGCGGTATCAATGCCGGTATCGACACCTGTTGGTTAAATCATCATGATGCACCTGTGACTAATAATATATCTCCAAGCTATCAGGTCCGTAATTTAGCTGAACTACATCAATTATTGCTGCCCGATGCCACTCAATAGTTGGTCAGTTCAGACATAAAAAAGCCATTCGACTGAATGGCTTTTTTTATCCGCTTATTTTAAAGGGTGTTATTGAAATAAATCTTCAGCAACATTGTCGATAAAGATATCACCACTTTGAGGTGTTTCGGTGACATATTCTTTGGGTTCTGTACCTTCAACAAAATACTCAAACTGTGTGGTGTGGTCTGTCTTACGTGTTAATTTACCCGTGGCTAAATCAATACGTGCAGAGACAATCCCCTTCGGTGGAATAACCGGCGCTTCCGGGCTACCCGCGAGGGCTTTATTCATAAAGTCATTCCAGCCAGGACCTGCGGTTTTCGCCCCAGCTTCACCACCCGATATTTGATCGGGGTCGCCATTGGCCACCCAGCTTGAGCGACCGAGTTGACGACCAAAATCATCAAAACCAACCCAGAAGGTCGCGGTAAGTGTAGGATTAAAACCACTGAACCAAGTATCTCGAGACTCGTTAGTTGTTCCTGTTTTACCCGCAATATCATGACGTCTAATTAATTTAGACGCTCGCCATGCTGTACCATTCCATCCCGTACCTTGGCTCCAGTCACCGCCGCCCCAAATAACGCTCTTTAACGCTTCAGTGATCAAAAATGCCGTTTGTTCAGAAATGATCCGCTTAGCAAAGCGAGCTTGTGGGTTACTGCAAATATTTTGTTCAGCAGTCAGTAAATCGACCTCAGTTTCTTCGTCTAATGTATCTGCTGATAGGCCTACTGCTTGTTGAGATAGCTCTTCAGCCATCGCAGCAAATGGGTCATCAATAGCCACAGGTTCTACAACAGAGGGCTCTGGTTTACTGCATGCAATAGTCGGTATGGTTTGTTCAATAATGTTGTCGTATGAGTCGGTCACGTGATCGATATAATAAGATTCAACTAAATAACCGCCATTAGCAAAGCTATTAAATGCCGTGGCAACTTGTAATGGTGTCACTGACGGCGACCCTAACGCTAACGATTCATTTCGTGGTAAATCACTCGGATCAAAACCAAACTTCACCAGCTCTTTTATGGTGTCGTCTAAACCGGTATGTCGCATCGCTCTGACCGACATAACGTTAATCGACTGAGCTAAGCCGACACGTAAGCGTGTTGGTCCACCATAAACATCGGGTGAGTTTTTAGGGCGCCACGCTGTGCCCTGACGGGTATCAGGTTTGTTAATCGGTGCATTATTAATGAGCGTCGCCAAGGTGTAGTCTTTTTCTAATGCCGCAGCATAAATAAAAGGCTTAATATTGGAACCTAATTGGCGTTTAGCTTGGGTTACCCGATTGAATTGACTTTTGCGAAAGCTAAATCCACCCACGAGGGTTTTGATTGCGCCGTCATGAGGTTCAAGTGAGACGGTTGCACTCGATACTATTGGGATTTGTGACAATTGCCAATGCTTACCATTATGGCGGATCCACACTTGTTGGCCGGCGGTGAGTATATCGGCTGCTTGCTTTGGTGGTAAGGTTTGACGTTTATCTGAGATAAACTTACGAGCCCATTTTAAGCCTTTCCATTCAAGTGTAATCAGTTCGCCTTTGTCATCTATCACCTGTGCTTGTTGATCTTTTACGCTCAGCACTGCTGCAGGCATAATGCTTTGCATCGAAGATGTGCGTTTTAAAATAGCGACAATCTCATCGTTATTTAGCGGCGTATCCGTCCATAATTCCGTAACCGGACCACGGTAACCATGGCGTTGGTCATAAGCAAAAACGTTATCTCTTAATGACTCTTGAGCCATCAATTGTAAATCCGATGATATTGTAGTGTAGACATTGTAACCGTTGGTATAGGCTGCTTCTTCACCGTATTTTTGGGTCATGTAATCACGCGCCATTTCCGAAATATACGGAGCGTATAAATCAATTTCAGCACCATGGTATTTTGCGCTAGAAGGGCTATTGATTGCCGCTTGATATTCTGCTTGAGTAATATTGCGTTTCTCAAGCATACGGCTTAATACCCAGTTACGACGTGATATGGCTCGTTCTTGGTTTCTAACGGGATTGGCTGCAGATGGGGCTTGAGGTAGACCCGCAATCATTGCCATCTCTGGCAGTGTAAGCTGACTAAGTTCTTTGCCATAATAGACTTGAGCAGCAGCACCCACACCATAGGCGCGGTTGCCTAAGAAAGAGCGATTTAAATAAAGCGTTAAAATTTCTTTTTTGGATAGCGCCTTTTCAATTTTTAGCGCGAGGAATATTTCTTTGATTTTACGAATGTATGTTTTTTCGTTGGTTAAGAAAAATCCTCGGGCAACCTGTTGGGTAATCGTACTTGCCCCTTGACTCTTCTCACCTGTCGTTATCAAGATGATTGCTGCGCGGATAATACCAATCGGATCAATACCGTTATGCTCAAAAAAACGTGCATCTTCGGTGTCGAGTACCGCATTGATTAACTGAACGGGCACCTCTTCATACTCTACAGGTATGCGGCGTTTCTCACCAAATTGAGAAATAAGTTTGCCATCGCGGCTATAAATACGCAGCGGAGTTTGTAATTGTACCGTCTTTAGCGAATTAACATCGGGTAAATCAGGCAACACATAAAAGTAAGCGGCTGCTATAGCAGCAACTCCCAGTAGTGATAGGCTAAAAAATGCAATTAATAAACGTTTAAACCATTTCACTCGATAATTCCAGAAAATTACAAATAGTGGCGCTAGTATATAAGCGGGAGAGTTTTTGGTGAAGTAAAACATGAAATAAGTAAATAGTATTTGTAAAATGTTGAAACATCTTATACAAATACTTTTAACGAGTTGATTATGTGCTAATCTCTTAGAAAATAAGAATAGAATTGTGATGACGGACTATGATTTCTAAATTGTGGAAGCGTCAAGCACCTCAAATGGTCGGGATTGATATTGGGTCTCATGAAATAAAAGCCATTTTGTTGAGCAAGACTGCCGATGGATATAAAATTCAAAACCATATGGCCGTTCCTGTTAGAAAGGGAGCGGTTGTTGATCATGATATTCGTGATTCTGAAGCGGTACTTGAATCACTGAGGCAAATCAGACGAGGTTTACCTAAATCGGTCAAATTTGCAGCAGTCGCTGTTTCAGGTTCCGCTGTTATGACTAAAGTCATCTATATGGATGCCGCGTTGAATGAAGAGGAAATGGAAGCTCAAATTGAAATTGAAGCTGACAACCTTATTCCTTATTCGCTTGATGAAGTCAGCATTGATTTTGAACGTCTTAGCCCGAATATCACCGATCCAACCAAAGTTAATGTGTTACTGAGCGCATGCCGTACAGAAAACATTGATTCACGTTTGGACGCTTTAGATTCTGTTGATCTAGTAGTCAAAGTTGTTGATGTGGAAGCTTATGCCTTAGGGCGCTCTGCAGAATTAATTTATGGTCAGTTACCTGATGGTGCTAAAGATAAATCCATCGCCATGATTGATATTGGTGCCAATATGACCACATTCTCTGTGGTTGAAAATGGTGACACTACGTTTATACGTGAGCAAGCCTTTGGCGGTGAGTTATTCACTCAATCAATTATGTCATATTATGGAATGCCTCATGACGAGGCTGAACAAGCTAAGATCTCTAGTCAATTACCGCGTAATTATATGTTCGAAGTCTTATCACCATATCAGACACAATTGTTACAGCAAATTAAACGAACGTTACAAATATACTGTACTGCCAGTGGACGTGAAAAAGTTGACTATATCGTTTTGTGTGGTGGTACCGCTAAGTTAGAAGGAATGGTTGAACTACTCGGTAACGAGTTAGGCACCCATACCATTATTGCAGATCCTTTCCAAGGTTGTTTACATGCAGATGATGTTATGAAAAGTCAGCTTCAACCTAATATAAGTAAATATATGCTGGCATGTGGTCTTGCGCTAAGGAGTTATGCTCAATGGCGAACATAAATTTATTACCTTGGCGTGAAGAAGCTAGAGAGAAGCAAAAACGCGACTTTATTGGCATTCTAGCGTTAGTTTTTTTAGTGACATCATTAGTTATATATTTATTTCTGGGTTTTCTAGAGGTTGTCACTGATGATCAACGTCAACGCAATGCATATTTAGCAGCGGAAATTAGCTTACTTGATACCCAAATTGCAGAAATTAGAAAAATTACCGAACGTAAAAAAGACATTGAACGTCGAACTGAAATAATTCTCAACTTACAACAATCGCGTAATTTACCTACTCATGTTTTAGATGAATTAGTCCGTATGGTGCCGCCTGGTATTTATCTCTCAAGTATAGAGAAAAAGGGTAGCGTGTTATTAATCGAAGGACGCAGCGAATCGAATAATAATGTCGCTAATATGATGAGAAAGGTTAAAACCTCTGGTTATCTTAACGATCCAAGTATGCAATCGATTGTGACGCAAAATGAAGAGTTAAGGCAATTACAGCGCTTTAAATTACGTGTCACTATTCGTGATGATTCACAAATAACCAATGCTGATGCGAACCAAGGAGCGAGAAAATGAATCTCGACCTAGATCAATTTAATGATATCGATTTTGAAAATATCGGTGGTTGGCCCAAGCTGGTAAAAGTTGTATTTGCTGTGTTTTTGTCTGTGTGTGTTATCGGTGCCAGTTATTATTTGTTTATTTCAGACTCGATTGATGTGATAAAAGTCGAACAGCAGAAAGAAATCCAACTACGTGAAGATTTTGAAACTAAATATCGTTTAGCTGCTAATCTAAAACTGTATCGAGAACAACTAGATATAATGGAAGTGCAGTTTGCCGAGTTGCTTAAAATGCTGCCTTCTGAAAATGAAATGCCAGGTTTATTAGATGATTTAACGTTTGTTGCCACTGACGCGGGCCTTAGAATTAACAGTCTAGATTGGGATGATGAAATCGAACGTGATTTTTATATTGAATTTCCAATAAAGATGTCAGTAGTCGGTGATTATCATCAGATGGGTAATATGGTCAGTGGTGTTGCAAAATTACCTCGAATTGTCAGTCTGCATGACTTTATAATAAAGCAGAATGATGCCGGTGGATTATCTATGGATATTCTCGCCAAAACCTATCGCTTTAAAGAAGGGGCTGAATTATCGCAACAGGCCAATAAGGAGCAGAAATAATGAAGTTTTTGCTTTTATTGTTATCAATGGTGTTTTTATTGAGTGGTTGTATCGGTGATCGCAGCGATTTAGAGTTATTTGTTACTACTACAAAGGCGCAACACGTTGCACGTATACCGCCATTGAAGCAAACACCGAAGTTTGAACATTTTGCTTATCAAGCTGAATTGATGCGCAGTCCGTTTGTTCCACCGTCGAGGGAATTGACTGAAGAGGTGATTGATACATCTAAAGATTGTTTACAGCCAGACTTAAAGCGTCGCAAAGGTCGTTTAGAAACCTATGCATTAGACATTTTAAGAATGCGTGGAACATTGAGTGAAGAGAGTACTATTTGGGCTTTAATAGAATCTAGTGATGGCAATGTTTATCGTATGGGTGTAGGTGAATATTTAGGGCTTTATCATGGACGAATTGCTAAAGTAACGACGCAATTTATCGAAATTATAGAATTAATCCCTGATGGTTCAGGTTGCTGGACTGAAAGAACCAGCAATTTAGAATTATCAGGAAAATAACGTGCGAAGGATGAGTGAATAATGGAATCTTCTGCCGCGATGAAAAAAGCAATAACAAAGTTATTATTTTTTAGAGCGCTCTTAGGCGCAGTTTTATTAATGGGTCTAGTACCCAATGCGATAGCTGCTAATCGTCTTATGGACGTCAAATATCATTCAATGGTTGATCACCAATTAGAATTAGAGTTGATTTTTGAATCATCAATAGTGTCACCGTCTGTTGATTTATCGGCAGACCCGGCAGAAATTATGTTGATGTTCTCTGACACTATTTCTAATTTAAATAAAAACAAAATTCCGGTAAATGCTGTTGGTGTAAAAGAAGTAAATACACAACAACAAGGTGGCAATTTACAAATCATTGTCGCCATGAATAAAGTGAAGCCATATCAAGGTAAAATTGTTGATAATAGTTATCGATTAACCATAAATGATGATGTTTCCGGTCCAGTAGAAGCAAACAATCCATTTGTTAATGCTATTAGCAGTATTGATTTTCGCCGCAATAAAACCGGTGGTGGAGAAATATTATTTAATCTTAGCAATCGTTCTGTCGCGGCGAATGTAGAGCAAGTCGGTTCAAAGCTTGAAATAAAACTCTATAACACCGATATTGGCAATGATTTACTTTACGTCATGGATGTTCAAGACTTTGCCACACCAGTGAATAGTTTTGAAACATTTAAAGATGATTTGACCACCCGTATCTTGGTCGATGTTGACGGTAACTATGACTATAACTATCGCCAAGACGGCAATGTATTTAAAGTTAGCGTAGACAAAGTCGAACGAGTCTCTGTTGCTAAAGAGGCTAAAAAATATAATGGTCGTTCATTGTCACTAAACTTCCAAAACATAGCGGTTCGTACCGTGTTGCAAATTATTGCTGATTATAACAACTTTAACCTTGTGACAAGCGATACGGTTGAAGGTGATATTACCTTGCGTTTAGACGATGTGCCTTGGGATCAAGCATTAGACCTTATTTTACAAACTAAAGGTCTAGATAAACGCATTGAAGGCAATATTTTAATGGTGGCACCGAGTGAAGAGCTTGCTATTCGTGAAAGTAATGACTTGAAAAACCGACAAGAAGTCAAAGAATTAGCACCGCTATATTCTGAATTCTTACAAATAAACTACGCCAAAGCTGTTGATATATCGGAGTTACTTAAAACCACCGATTCAACCTTATTATCATCTCGAGGCAGTGTTGCCGTAGATGAACGTACAAATACGCTATTGGTAAAAGATACGGCTGAGATTTTAGAAAACGTACACCGCTTGATTGAAGTATTAGATATCCCCATTAAACAAGTGCTAATTGAAGCACGTATGGTGACAGTTAAAGATGATGTGTCTGAAGATCTAGGTATTCGCTGGGGCATAACAGATCAGCAGGGTTCTAAAGGCACTTCTGGTACTATTGGAGGTGCAACCAGTATTGCCAATGGTATTATTCCAAGCATTGATGATCGCCTTAACGTGAATCTACCGGCTGCGGCAAGTTCGGCTACTAGTATTGCTTTTCATGTGGCTAAATTGGCTGACGGTACCGTACTCGATTTAGAGTTAAGTGCATTAGAACAAGAAAACAAAGGTGAAATTATTGCCAGCCCACGTATTACCACTTCTAACCAGAAGTCGGCATACATTGAGCAGGGTGTTGAAATTCCCTATGTTGAGTCTGCATCAAGTGGTGCAACAACCGTGACCTTTAAGAAGGCCGTGCTATCGCTTCGTGTTACACCGCAAATCACCCCAGATGACCGGGTGATCCTAGATCTTGAAATTACCCAAGATTCTCAAGGAACAACGGTTGCTACAGCAACGGGTGAAGCGGTTGCGATTGATACTCAGCGTATTGGTACTCAGGTACTGGTCGATAATGGTGAGACTATCGTATTAGGTGGTATTTATCAGCAAAACTTGATTAGCCGTGTGAGTAAGGTTCCTGTGTTGGGTGATATACCGCTAGTGGGGTTCTTATTTAGAAATTCAACCGACACAAATGAGCGCCAAGAGCTGTTAATTTTTGTAACCCCTAAGATTGTTGCTGACAAACGCTAGTTTCTTTCGCCAATAACAACACTAAAAAGCCAGCTATTTAACCGCTGGCTTTTTTATGGCGGTTATTTTTGCGGCGATAATGATCAAACTCGTTAAATATATCATCACTACACGTCACTCCAGTTTGTCAAATTAGCATTTTAAGTGGCAATAATGGCGACCTCATTAAAGTATGATAGTATATGCCTCAATTAGATTGTGTCGTGCCAATCCATGTATAATCTTTGCATTAACAAACATTTAATCGCAAATATTATATTTTTTTTTGGATTTTTAGTATCAGTGACATAATAAAATCATGATAAATAGCTGTGATGACTTGCAAGCGGTAGCCCTTAACTGAGATAATCCTTCGTCAAGTCTCAATAGAGCAAGGTTAAATTATAGGTCGGCTTGAAGTTTAAGTCGATAAGGCATTCTTCCATATAAGATTCAGACGTATACGCAATGGCTGAAAAACGCAATATTTTTCTGGTAGGCCCTATGGGCGCAGGTAAAAGCACAATTGGTCGCCATCTGGCGCAAATGCTGCATTTAGATTTCCACGATTCAGATCACGAGATTGAACAACGTACCGGTGCAGATATTGCCTGGGTGTTTGATGTTGAAGGTGAGGAGGGTTTCCGTCGTCGTGAAGCTCAAGTCATTGGTGATCTTTCAGAAAGGCAAGGTATCGTTCTCGCGACAGGTGGTGGTTCTGTTCAGAGTAAAGATATCCGCAATTATCTTTCTGCTCGAGGTATAGTGGTTTACTTAGAAACAACAATCGACAAGCAAGTTGCGCGTACTCAGCGTGATAAGCGTCGCCCGTTGTTACAAGTAGATGATCCACGTGAAGTGCTCGAAAGCTTAGCGGAAATTCGTAATCCTTTATATGAGGAAATTGCGGATGTTATCGTTAAAACTGATGAGCAAAGCGCGAAGATCGTCGCAAACCAAATTATCGAGCAACTCGGCTTTTAGGTAACAACATGCAACAGATCCAGGTTCAATTAGGTGATAGAAGTTACCCCATTTATATTGGCCAGGATTTGATGAATGATAGCGAGCTATTTGCTCGCTACCTAACAAACAAAAAAGCCTTAATTGTTTCAAATGACACCATTGCTCCGTTGTATCTTCAACAGATACAACAAGCGATGAGCGCTTGCGCGCGTATTGAAACTGTTATTTTGCCTGATGGCGAAAAATTTAAAGATTTACAGCATCTAGATTATATTTTTACTGGATTACTTGAGCATAACTTTGCCCGAGATTCAGTATTAGTTGCGCTAGGTGGTGGTGTTGTTGGTGATATGACTGGTTTCGCGGCAGCGTGTTATCAGCGTGGTATTGATTTTATTCAAGTGCCGACAACATTATTGTCCCAAGTTGATTCCTCTGTCGGTGGTAAAACGGCAGTAAATCATCCACTTGGGAAAAATATGATTGGCGCATTTTATCAACCCAAATCTGTGATTATCGATACGCTTTGCTTACAGACATTACCCGCAAATGAGTTTGCCGCAGGTATGGCTGAAGTGATTAAGTACGGTATTATTTGGGATGCGGACTTTTTTCAATGGCTTGAAGCTAATGTCGATGCATTAAAATCGCTCCAGACTGATGCGTTAAACTATGCCATTGCAAAATGTTGCCAGATTAAAGCTGATGTTGTCGCGCAAGATGAAACTGAACAAGGTGTTAGAGCATTATTAAACCTTGGGCATACCTTTGGGCATGCTATCGAAGCTGAAATGGGCTACGGTGTCTGGTTACATGGCGAAGCAGTAGCTGCTGGTACCGTTCTTGCTGCACAAACAGCCTGTAAACTTAATCTATTAGATGATCAAAGTGTTGAGCGTATTCGTCAGTTGATGCAAGCGTTTGATTTACCTATAACGGCTCCCGAGTCGATGGGTTTTGAGCATTTTATTAAGCATATGCGCCGTGATAAAAAAGTCTTAGGTGGTAAAATTCGTTTAGTATTACCTACGGGTATAGGCCAAGCTGATCTCTTTAGTGAAGTAGGTGAAGACTTACTGAAACAGGTTATTAGCTGCTTATAACTATGCTACATATTCATTATAGTGTGGTGAATCATTGACGACTCCAGGACTATTGTTACTCCCCACTCAAGAAGCGCTAGTTCAGCGTTTGCAGCATATTGCTAGTTATGGTGAACAGTTGTTGGTTATTTGCGGTGACAAGGGGTCGGGTAAATCTACACTGACAGCCGCATTAGCAAGTGAACTGGACGACTATAATTGCGCATTAATCATTTGTCCTCAACACGCAGATAGCGCTGAAATTCGTCGAAAAATTCTGGTCCAATTAATCTCCGCCCCTATTTTTGATGATGAACGTCCTTTAATGGACACTGTGCTTAGGATCCAATCTAGTCTAACAAAGCCGCTGCACATCATTATTGATGATGCCGATTTATTGCCTAAAGATATTTGGGCTGAATGCATTTTGCTGAGTCAAATCCATTGTGCAGGAAAACCTGTTGCAGTAACCGTGACCGTCACGCCCAGTTTTTGGTATACCTTAGTCGCTGAGTTAACTGATGATATACGCGCTAGATTGCTACCCGTCACTATTGAACCTTTATCGGTGCCCGAGCGCGATGGCCTTTATCAGAGTTTATTGCTCCGCAGCGAGCAAGCGCCGTTTATTCCACGTGAAATTATTCATAAACAACTAGAGAAACAGCAGGGTACGCCAGCTGAAGTTGTTCAATTATTAGCGTTAGCATTAGAAGAACCACAAACAGAGAAACCCTCTTGGTCTCTGTCAGTTAAGCTGTTTGTAATTTTGGCTGTTATCTCGGTTTTTGTTGCCATTGGGGCAGCGGTTAATAGTCAATTACCTGTGCCGATTTCAACATCATTAGCACCAACATTGACAGCAGAGCAATCAATCGTACGTGTAAAAGCACAGCAATATGTCGCTCATTTTGCCGACACGACACTGAGTGCTTATTTTGCCAAAAGGCAATTGGCACTCACTAAGTCTACTGCAAATAAACAAGCTCTCGTGTTATTTGACAAGCAAATGGCTGCAGATACCTCGCTGGGTGAGCGTAATATCTCTGACGTTAACGACAACACCGCTCCAGACAATCACAGTGATGTAACGGTGAGTTCATCAATAAAGGGATTATCTTTTCAAGGTAAATTGCCAAAAGCACAGATCCAAGCAGTCGTTCAGCCCAGTGATATTGTTGAGAATGATAATAACCCAAATTTGAAAGTACAAGGTTTCACTTTGCAGCTAGCAAGTGTTAATGACAAAGCATCACTCGCGCCTATTTTAGCTAAAATGGCACAAGAGCCACAGGTTTACGTTATGAGTTACCAGCAACGCTATGTTTTATTATTAGGTGATTTCGATACCGTAACGGTTGCAAACTTAAAAGCTAAAAGTCTTCAGACACAATATTCATTAGCTGCTCCATGGGTTAGAAAGTGGGCAGATTTGAGTGATTATAAGCGACAAGATTAACCGCGTCATATTCAGTTATAGCTAATTAAATAATATGAAAAAACAACATAATTAATCTACTTTATCCGATGATAATTGTCGCTAAACAGCGTACACTTATCAGCTTTAATTTTGCTGGTATAATTCCTATTCATGATAAAAAAGCATAGAGCCTTTCTAAAATGGGCAGGTGGTAAATACAAGCTCGTTGATGAGCTAGCAAAACACCTTCCTACAGGAAACCGACTTATTGAGCCTTTCGTTGGGGCGGGATCGGTATTTCTCAATACTCAGTTTGATGACTACTTGTTGTGTGACATTAATCAAGACTTAATCAATCTATACCAAATTGTTCAGCAACAGCCTGATGCCTACATTCAAGCGGCAAAAGCTATGTTTGTCGATGAGATGAATGATAAAGATGCCTACTACCGTATTCGTGCTGAATTTAATCTCTGCAGTGACCCTTTTATTCGGTCGGTATATTTTCTGTACATGAATCGTCATGGTTTTAATGGTTTATGTCGATATAACCGCAAAGGTGGTTTTAACGTGCCGTTTGGTTCGTACAAAAAACCATACTTTCCAGAAGCTGAAATTCGTTATTTCTCATTAAAAGCGCAACAAGCGACGTTTAAATGTATCAGTTATGAACAAGCCTTTTATATGGCGAATTGCGGAGATGTCATTTATTGTGATCCGCCTTATGCACCATTATCGACAACCGCCAGTTTTACCACCTATGTAGGTCCGGGGTTTAGTCTAGACGATCAAGCATTACTTGCCCGTCATTCTCGGCTCATTGCCCATGAACGCAATATTCCGGTATTGATCAGTAACCATGATATTCCGTTAACACGAGAGTTGTATCGTGGCGCATCTTGTTCAACCATTTCGGTGCAACGTAACATTAGCCCAAAAGGCAGTTCACGCAAGAAAGTTGACGAAATTATGGCGTTATACGATCATCATTATCGTGAAGAAGAGTAGTACTACTGGGATGAGAATATAACAACCGCAGGTGGTTAACTTAATACCTGATTCACGATCAGCATTAATGAAATAACCAAGGCTATAGCTAAGATAATTCCCATGATGATAAAGGGTAACGGGGATTGATTTTTGAAGTCTTTTTGGCGGTTCTGCTCTGTCTGAACGCCAAAAAAGGCCGCTACAGTGCTACTAAAAACTCGCCAAAGTGACATTAGCGCGATATCTGAGTTGGGCTGCCTGAGGTAGGCATATCATTTAAAGGCTTATCTTTGTGGCCGTGGATCAATTCAAGTAAATCAATAAAGTGAAATTGGCTCGAGCGGCTATTACCCGTTACCCAATTACCCCAACTGACATCATCTGATTGCTCAGCACAACGATTTGTAGGGTGACTACTTGGCAAACTAGTATTGTAGCTTGTGGTGCTATCGCATACGCAGGCTTTACTATTAGCAGAATTAGCTTCGGTGGTGAGTAAAATTTGGCTTAACAATAATGCCAACCCCGACGTTGCAAACACAGCAAAAACAGATGCTGGCAATAATTTGCCATCACGCCCTGAAAGCTTGCGTAGTAAGTGCTTAACCATAAAAGGTGTCCTATCCGTGGTATAAACTCGATTGATGCTACAACAGTTGTTAAATCTACTATTAGATCCCTAAGATAACAACATTTTTCATTATAGCAAAGTCGCTTAGTTATTGAACAGTGGTTTCTATTTAAAGAATAGCAAATCCGCCTTATGGTCTAGTTTTTGACTAAATTCTATATTAGATAGTGGTTATTTCCCTTTTGTGACTAGAGGCTTGCGGCCGCAAAGGGTAAAATGTCAT
The DNA here is from genome assembly GCF_040309905.1 of Shewanella sp. CAL98-MNA-CIBAN-0140. Taxonomy (NCBI): domain Bacteria; kingdom Pseudomonadati; phylum Pseudomonadota; class Gammaproteobacteria; order Alteromonadales; family Shewanellaceae; genus Shewanella; species Shewanella sp. CAL98-MNA-CIBAN-0140. Next base: position 24,888 of record NZ_JBEOPI010000025.1, on the reverse strand, counting down.
CACTTTGATCTGCCAATAGAGAAGATTATGCGCCCATTTTTAATTGCACCATCGATTTTGTCCGCCGATTTTTCCCGTTTAGGTGACGATGTTAAAGCCGTATTAGATGCAGGTTCAGACGTTGTTCACTTCGACGTAATGGATAATCACTATGTTCCTAATCTAACCATCGGCCCAATGGTATGTACGGCGTTACGTAAATACGGTATTACTGCTGATATTGATGTGCATTTAATGGTAAAACCCGTTGATCGTATTATTCCTGATTTTGCTGCCGCCGGCGCTTCAATTATCACTTTTCATCCAGAAGCATCTGAACATATAGATCGCACCCTACAGCTGATTAAAGAATCTGGTTGTAAGGCCGGATTAGTCTTTAATCCTGGCACTCCACTGCATTATTTAGATCATGTTATGGATAAGCTCGATGTCATTTTATTGATGTCGGTTAACCCTGGTTTTGGTGGTCAGTCATTTATTCCCCATACCTTAGATAAACTTCGTCAAGTTCGGGCGCGCATTGATGCCAGTGGTTTTGATATTCGCTTACAAGTGGATGGTGGCGTAAAGGTCGATAATATTGCTGAAATTGCTGCCGCGGGTGCAGATATGTTTGTAGCCGGTTCGGCCATTTTCAATCAACCAGATTATAAAGTGGTTGTTGATCAAATGCGTGCTGAACTCGCTTCGGTATCATAATTTATTTTTAAAGACTTAATGGGACTTTACATGATGCAATGGTCAAAAATTCGCGCAATTGCTTTTGATTTAGATGGTACATTAATTGATAGCGTACCTGACTTAGCCGCAGCAACCAATGCGACTTTAGCGCAAAGCCAATATCCGCCAGTGACAGAAGCACTTGTGCGCAGTTGGGTCGGTAATGGTGCTCAAGTGTTAATGCAACGCGCGTTAAGTTATGTGTCTGCGATGCCGGAGGATGCCCCAGCACTACAGGCATTACTTGAGCAAACCATGCCTCAATTTATGTATCATTATGGCGAGCATTTACAGAAGCATAGCCTTTTGTATCCTGGTGTATTAGCCACATTACAAAAGTTAAAACAAGCCGGTTTCAAACTTGCTATCGTCACCAATAAACCTCACGGTTTTACGGTGTCATTATTAACCGCTTTTGGTCTCGATGGCTTGTTTTGTGAAGTACTCGGTGGTGATTCATTGGCAAAAATGAAACCAGATCCAATGCCGTTGCAACATCTGCTTAAGCTATGGCAGTTAGATGAATCACATTTACTGATGGTAGGTGATTCAAAGAATGATATTTTAGCGGCTAAAGCTGCCAACGTTATGTCTATTGGCTTGACCTATGGCTACAACTACGGCGAAGATATTAGCCTAAGCAATCCCCATGCGGTATGCGAAAATTTTGCTGATATAGAGCAATACTTACTTTCATAATAATGTGAAATTTAAAAAGATAATCTGGAGCAATAAAACACATGACCAAACCCATAGTATTCAGCGGTGCACAGCCATCAGGCGAATTAACCATAGGTAATTATATGGGCGCACTTCGTCAATGGGTTGCCATGCAAGAGAGTCATGATTGCCTATATTGTGTTGTTGATTTACATGCCATTACGGTTCGCCAAGATCCTAAAGCATTGCGAGAAGCCTGCTTGGACACGTTAGCACTGTATCTTGCTTGTGGTGTTGACCCTAAAAAAAGCACTGTGTTTATTCAATCGCAAGTACCGCAGCATACTCAGCTCAGTTGGGCACTAAATTGTTACACCCAAATGGGTGAGTTAAACCGCATGACCCAGTTTAAAGATAAGTCGTTAAAGCATGCCAATAACATTAACGTTGGGCTTTATGATTATCCGGTATTAATGGCGGCGGACATTTTACTTTATCAAGCCAATGAAATCCCTGTTGGTCAAGATCAGAAACAACACTTAGAACTGACACGTGATATTGCCACTCGTTTTAATAATGCTTATGGCGACACTTTTACCATCCCAGAACCGTTCATTCCTGAACATGGTGCTAAGGTGATGTCGTTGCAAGAGCCGCTTAAAAAGATGTCTAAATCGGATGATAATCGTAATAACGTGATCGGTTTGCTTGAAGATCCTAAAGTGATTTTAAAGAAAATAAAAAAAGCCATGACCGACAGCGAAGAGCCGCCAGTAGTGCGTTTTGACCTGGAGCAAAAGCCAGGGGTGTCTAATCTGCTCAGTTTAATGTCAGGTTGCACGGGTCAGTCAATTGCGTCTTTAGAAGCTGAGTTTGAAGGCAAAATGTATGGTCATTTGAAAGTGGCTACAGGCGAAGCTGTTGTTGGTATGCTTGAGCCATTGCAAGCGCGCTTTAAAGAGTATCGTGCTGACGAGGCATTCTTACACCAGGTCATGGCTGAAGGCGCAGAGAAAGCCCAAGCGCGTGCTGCAGTGACCCTTAAGAATGTGTATGAAAAAATTGGGCTTATTGTCTAAGTCATCAGCCAATTTTACCTTTAAGCCAGCAATTTGCTGGCTTATTTTTTGTTTGTTTTTTTGCTTATTGATCCCATCTCTTAACCTGAAAAATAATGCCTATCAGTGGTTTTGTGCTTTGGCCTATCGCCAAGCACAAGCCAGTCAAATCGTGGTGGCGGAATATACCGGATTATTGTTTTGTGTTTTTTTCGGCTGGTTGTTTTTTGATGAATGGCTCGATGGGTTAAGTTGGGTAGGGGCTGGTTTTATTGTATTGCCGTCGCTGATTATCCCTTGGATACAAGCGAAAAGAGGCCAAAAAAAATTCATCGAGCAAAATGCAGGATGAATTTTTTAATCGCTATAAGCCACAATGTACCGCAGGATTAAGATTTGGTGTATTCAAAAACCTTAATCACTTTACGCACACCAGCAGTATTCCGAGCGATTTCAACGGCTAAGTCAGCTTGCTTGCGGTCAATTAACCCAAGTAAAAAGACTTCGCCGTTTTCGGTAATCACTTTTACTCGAGTAATGTCGAGTGACTTTTCATTTAACATGCGGCCTTTCACTTTGGTGGTCACCCAAGTGTCGTTGCTGCGAGTGGTAAACGATGTTGGCGTACCAATACGAATTTGGTTATGTATTTTTCCGCCAATTTGTAACTCTTGCACCACTTTAATAGCTTTATCGCGCAGCATTGAGTTAGGTGCTTGGCCTATCATCAACACATTGTTGTTCATCACAATCGCCGCGATATTGGTTTGATTATTAAGGTCATCATGTTTTGATAATGCGCTAGCAATAACAAAGTCAGCATTAGTATCGCTAATTTGAGTGCTCATGCTGCGCTCATCATTTGCCATCTTGGCACCACTAACGGCGCCAACCATGACCGCACCAGCACAACCCTGCAGCATTGCCAAGACTGAGATGATGAGTATGGCTCTTATCATGCTTGTTCATCCTGTGGGAACAAGGTGCGATCGATGTTATCGCATAAGCAGTGAATAACCAGTAAATGAACTTCCTGAATACGTGCGGTGACGTTTGATGGTACCCGGATTTCTACATCACCCACACTCATCAAGCCAGCCATTGCGCCGCCGTCTTTACCGGTTAGCGCTACAATAGTCATGTCGCGGCTTAACGCTGCTTCCATGGCTTTAATAATGTTACCCGAGTTACCACTGGTCGAAATGGCTAATAAAATATCGCCTGGCTGACCCAGTGCAAAAATTTGCTTCGAGAAAATTTCATCGTAGCTATAATCGTTGGCGATAGCCGTAATCGTTGACGTGTCACAGCTTAATGCAATTGCAGGTAGCGGTGGACGTTCAATTTCATAACGGTTTAATAACTCAGCAGAGAAGTGTTGAGCATCACCAGCACTGCCGCCATTACCGCATGACAGAATTTTATTACCGCCAAGTAAACATTGCACCATCATCTCTGCAGCTTTTTCAATAGGCTCAGGTAATGCTTCTGCAGCATCAATTTTAGTCTGAATCGATTCGGTGAAACTATCTTTAATACGTTCTAACATGCAACAATCCTTACGCTAAATTATGTCTACGTATGTCTCTGATTGGCTTTTTATCGTCGCTCATCAGTTAGACTCGGTAATTTGACTATATGATGCCATAAATCAAGGTTATGGTAATCAGTTGTCGCTTAAAAACAGCCTTGTAGCCAGTTTATTTCATCAATATTCATCGCAATCACATCAAAGCGACAAGGTGGATTCAATTTTTGGCGTTGTAAATAATGATCAGCAGCTAATCTTATCCGGGTGATCTGTTTGCTTGTTAAGGCATTTAAGGCTCCACCAAACTGGTTTGACGCCCTAAATTTTACTTCAACAAACACCCATACATCCTGTTGGCGCATAATCAAATCTATTTCACCAAATGGGTAACGCACATTAGCCTCTACAAACGTCAGACCTTGTTGTTCAAGGTAAGTTCGCGCATGTTGTTCAGCTAATTGTCCGCGGTTCATAGTGGTGTTAATTGTCCTTGGGTATATTGTCCCCAAGACAATTGACGATCAATCACCCCATTAGGATCCACCGATAACGCACCGCTGCGGCCCATAAATTGATATCCTGGGAAAGCGCGCATTTGGGCTAAACGGTTGACCAATTCAAGTGCATCAAAACCCATAACATACAAACGTTTTTGGCTGTTATTCCAACCACTCCATAGCGCTGACACCATTTGCGTTTCGCTACTAGATTGCATTAACCATGGTACATCACTAATCATCAAGTTATTGAGTTCTTGAGCCGACTGCGCCGACTCGTTTTCAAGGCGGCTACGACTAGTGGTATACAAGGCTACGGGTTCAGAGAACACACTAAAGTTAACATCTAAAAAGGGTTTGAGCAGGGCTAAATCTTGTGAACCCGAAATCATGTATATCGCATCAGTATCTTGGCGAGAACGAAAATCTGATTCTACGCTACTGCCCAATAAATTACGCATTCTGCTAATTCGCGCTTGGCTATCTGTAACGCCTAGTGCTTGTTGAACTGTTACCTTCATTTGGTCGCCAGCATCATAATAATACACTTCGGCATCATTACTGGTTAAGGTTAACCAAGTTTGCTTAAAACTGTCAGCCATACGCTTGCCAATGGCATCATTACTTACCAGTAGTAGCGGCAGCTTTACCCCATCACTATAGAGTTTCTGTGCCGCATCACTGGCTTCTTGCGCTGGTGACAATGAAAAATAAAATAAATTTGCCTGTGGCGTAAATGTATCAGTTTGGTTCAAATACAATTGAGGCACAGTGCTTTGTTGTTTGTCGTTAATTTTTTGTAATTCTTCAACTTCATTGGGTAATAACGGCCCAATGATAAACTCTGCACCTTTGGCGACAGCTTGTTGGTAAGCCGCCGTGACGCCTTGCTGAGTATCATAAAAGTTAAGCGACACATTGGTATCAAAATCAGATAAATAGCTAGATAATAATCCTTGGCGAATTGGTTCGGCAATCGCAGCGCGCGGACCCGTTAACGGTAATAAGACGGCAATATTTTGTGGTCTAAAGGGTTTGGCATTCAGTGCTTTTTCTAAATTAGCGGGTAACTTCACCGCTCCCGGGTGATAAGGGTTATTGCGTTGCCACTCACCTAAATAACGCACCAGCTGTGTTGGCTCAACGGCATAACGCTTGGCAATATAGGTTAGTTGCAACCAACCTGCAAAAATCGGATTAGATTGATCACGCATAAACGACTGCACAGTTTCTTCATGCAAAGGCTGTAGCAGTTTCCAAATGACATCATTAACGGCGGCCGTTTCGGATTTTGGTAAGTAATTACTTAATAAGCTGAGTTGCTTTACCTGATCGATGGGCTGCTGAGTATGCTTATACAACTTGGCTTTATATTGGTGATAACTTGCCATTTGCCAGCGTGGTAGCTGCCAATGCGGCGGATACTGTAAAATATCTAATGCGGCTTGGCTGCTATTGGTTTTTTCAACAATGCGGGCGCGCAAGTAAATATGCTCAGCGAGAAGCGAAGGTACCTTCACCATTGGCTTTTGCATTGACGTTAAAACATTGGTGGCAGCATTAAAATTACCATCATTTATATAAGCGTGAGCCGCCAGTAATAAATAACGATCACGCTTTTCTGGTAAACTGCTATTGGTAGCATTAACTAAATAAATTTTAGCCGGATGCTCCGCGGCAACGAGTGATGCGTTTACGTCAACATTATCTTGCTGTTTTTTGGCGGCACAACCTACTACCAATACAGAGAAAATCAACGCACACACGAATTTTGTAGTATTCAGTCTTTTTAACACTTGGCTTCACTCTGGTAAGATGCTGGCACTAGTTTAACCTGCTCTTACGCTTGGCGAAAGTATCAGGTAGATTCATTATCGAGGTAATTATGGACCAAATGGTCGCGCTGTATATTGTTCCCACCCCTATTGGTAATTTTGGCGACATCAGCGCTCGTGCATTAGAGGTGCTGCAACAGGTAGATTTAATCGCCTGTGAAGACACTCGCCACAGCGGAAAGCTGCTGAGTCACTTTGGTATTGAAACCCGTAAAACGGCACTACATGATCACAATGAACGTGACCGAGTGCAATGGATAGTTGAACAATTAGATGCGGGCAAGTCAATAGCACTCATTTCTGACGCTGGCACACCGCTCATTTCAGACCCCGGCTACCATTTGGTTAATTATGTCCGCAAAGCGGGCCACCGAGTGGTGCCTTTACCGGGTGCTTGTGCCGCGATTACGGCCTTGAGTGCATCGGGATTACCGTCGGATCGATTCAGTTTTGAGGGGTTCTTACCGTCAAAAGAAAAAGCCCGTATCGATAAACTTGAATTTCTTAAAGAAGATCCTCGTACACTCATATTTTACGAATCTCCTCATCGTATTCTGTATAGCCTTGCCGCGATTATTGAAGTGTTAGGCGCCGATAGACAAATCGTGATGGCGCGTGAAGTCACTAAAATTTTCGAAACCTTTTTATCTGGCACCGCTGCTGAAGTTTTGGCGATAGTTGAAGCCGATAAAAATCAACAGAAAGGCGAAATTGTCATCATGTGTCACGGCTTCTCATTATCTGATGAAGAAGGTGTTCCAGCGGTCGCGGTCACTACGTTAAAGCTACTCTGTGAAGAATTACCGCTTAAAAAGGCCGCGGCTATTGCGGCACAAATACACGGTTTAAAGAAAAACGCTTTGTATAAATACGGTTTAGAGCTCGATTTATAAAAAGTCCGTTGCTTATGCATTGGTTTGTTGCGCTGCTTAAGCTATAATCCGCGCCGAGTTGGCCAGACAGTTGCCGCGTACGCAAGTACGGGGAGGAAAGTCCGGGCTTCAAAGAGCAGGGTACCAGGTAACGCCTGGGCGGTGTGAACCGACGACAAGTGCAGCAGAGAGGAGACCGCCATTTATTGGCTTCGGCTAAAAATGGTAAGGGTGAAAGGGTGCGGTAAGAGCGCACCGTGCGACTAGCAATAGTTCGTAGCAAGGTAAACTCTACCCGAAGCAAGACCAAATAGGGTCCCGTATGGCGCTGCTCGCGTTGGGACCGGGTAGGTCGCTTGAGCCTGTGAGTGATTGCAGGCCTAGATGAATAACTGTCCACGACAAGACCCGGCTTATCGGCCAACTCACCTCTTTATAATGAAAGGCCTCGCAGCAATGCGAGGCCTTTTTTTGTTACTTTTCCTGGGTTAAAAGCTGGCTTTTACGCCCATATTAATGGTGGTACCCAGTGATTTGGTATAGTAACTCGCGTTAGTCGAAGCTTGTGAGCGGGCAGAAAAATAATCTTCATTAAGTAAGTTTTCTACCCCTAGTGAGAGTTGCCAATTATTGAGTTGATAGCGACTGGTTAGGTTTACTAGGTTGTAATTTTCGATAGGGCCTTGAGACCCAATATATGCGCCATCGATCGGCTCAAATCGATCACGGTCACCAACAGACATGTAGTTAATGCCGATACTTGCCTCTTCAACAGGCTGCCAACTGACATAAGCGGTTAATTTAGGTGGTGATATGGTGCCACCATCTAGATAAGTATCGGTATCGGTGTCTTTACCTTCAATCCAACTATAGCTTAACCCCGTGCTGAGATTATCAAATACACGATAGTCAATTTGTGCTTCGTAACCCCAAATTTTTTGTGGTGCACGTACGGGTAAGTAAATGCCTGTTGTTGCATCAAAGCTATTACTTGTACCTAATTCTGATTCGCTTCGGTAGGCAGCAATTTCATAATTGACATCACCCCATTGCCCTGCAAAACCGATTTCATAGTTATCAACAATGGATGACTCTGTGCGGATTAACGCAATATCATCAACCGTGGCGGTACGTAAAAGGCGACCAATATCTGAAATATCTGCACCTTGGGAAAAACTCATAAACGGGTTAAATAACGCATTGATATTGTAACGTAAGCCAATATTATAAGTGGTTGAGTCATATGTTAATTCTCCGCCAGTGACATCAAAAGGTACTGAGCAAGTACTTGGGGTTCGGCAGAGTGTTAAGGTTTGATAATCATCGACAGTTAACTCGACGCTATCTTGGCGGATCCCGGCTTTTAAAACCCAATCATTGGCAATGACAAACTTAGTTTGTAAATAAACCGCTAAGTTACGCATGTCCATTTCAGGCACCCAAATTCGGCCGTCTTCTAATGGTTGTGAACTGATGTCTTGCAGTGCATCAATACCGTAAATAAAGCTTGATTCGACATTATCCCAATCAACTTGGGTGGCAAAGTTAATCCGCAGGCCTTTCTTTTCTGACTTGATAAACGATTGGCCGCCTTCGTAACCTTCACTTAGGTTAGCGAGTGCCGTTGAAAAGAAGAACATATTTTCAATTTTTTGCAGGTAACCATCGACGGTTAATTGGGTGTTATTGAATATCTCATAGTCGACGTATTTTAACATTAGGTTATGATTGCCGCGCGGCCCTTGAGGGGCGCCCAGTTTTGCAATCCCAGTAGTATTTTCTATGGCGTAAGTTTTTTCGCCAGTGTTAGCATTGCCAGCAACATCGATGTAGTCTGAGTTTTGTTGGGCTTCGTAGTAGTTATACGTCAGTTGAATCGACTTGTCGTCATCAAGTTGGTAGCCGAGTTTGGTAAAATAGTTGTTCGATTTCGTTTCTGATAAACCATAAACTAATCCGATGGCGTCACCTTCAGCATCGCGTTCCACGCCTGTTTTTTCTGTAATGGCACTCAATACGTAGCTAAAGTCACCAAGGGTACCGTCTATTGAGGTATCAACTCGATAACCGGCACTGTCTTGTAATTTTACCGCGCTAAATTTACTGGAAACCCCGACATTAACGCGTGCTTTATCTTCGCTGGCTCGTTTAGTGATGTAGTTGATGATCCCGCCTGAAGCACCATTGCCATAAATAGAGGTTGCCCCTTTAATCACCTCGATACGTTCAATTGCTCCAGCATCGATAGAGCTTATGCCTAATTTGCCATTTCGTAATGGGGTAGATTGGGGCACGCCGTCAATCATCACTAATGCGGCACGACCACGGAGATTTTGCCCTGAGTTACTTGATGTGCCTGTACTTGGCGCCAGTCCTGGGACGCGAAATGCGAGTAAGTTTTGTAACTCAGAGGTGACTAACATGTCTTGTGCAAGGGTTTGTTGTTCAATAAGCGTGACTGAAGAGGGGACTTCGTCTATCCGTTCGGCTGAGCGACTGCCAGTAATAATCATTCGCTCCATTGGGGCATTGTTGTCTGTGGGTTGTGATGATGATTCTGCATTGGCATTAGCTACGGGGAGTGCTAATAAAAATAATGCACAATGAGTCGCTATAGCCAATTGGCTAGGCTTGAATAACATAGGTATACCGATTAAGAAATAATGAATGGGAGGTAATGATATTCATTATCATTAACAAACGCAGATTATTTACATTATTTACATTAAATCAAATGGATATTAATAATTCATTTAACGAGTGAGTGTTGATTGTTTAGTCTTAATCGTTTACTCGTTAGTGCTACCGTTCTAGTTAGGCGCTGTGGTAACAACAGAGCCTGCCTGGTTAGAAATGATCTTTCACTTGGAACCTGAACTCCCAAGCATTGATGTCGTTACCTGTGGTGATCGGAACGGCAATGTCAACATGGGCTACGTTACCGTAACTGGATTTAGAAGAGTAAATCCGTGCGCCAATACCAATACTACCAATAGGACCATCAACTTCATTTTGCTCATCTGGGCCACTGCTTGCTTGACCGATATCGGCAAATACTGCCCAGCCTAACTCGGCCAGTTGATATAAATTGATGTTTGGATAGTATCGGATTTCACTCGTGAGCAACCATTGATTATCACCATGCTGGTAGTCATTGGGGTAACCGCGTACGCCGGTTTCATCACCAAGTGCAAACGTTTGATCAAGATAGTTATTGTGTGAGGTTGCAATGCGCGCCTTGGAGTAGGCGGTCCATTTAGGGCTAATTTGATGAAAATATTCCGCAGCTAAACCCACATTATAAAAATCTTGTTGGCCAGTTTGAATATCGGTCCGCCCAGTTAAACTCATTAACAATAATTGATTGTCTTGTTGCCAACCGCGACTGCTTGAAGCCGTTACGTGATAACCCATAGCCGCATTGTCGGCGATGTCATTGGTTTCAAATCCTACACTTACCGTATGATGCCAACCTAAGTTAAAGTCTTCGTTTTTATTAATCAGCTTGATATTATTCAATACTGTGTATTGATCTTGCAGGTATTCGTAGCGGATCCAAGGATAAACAAACTCACGATCAAAAGGTAAAGGCGAAACTGGGTAATCGTCTATGTTACTAAATTGATGATTATCTTGGGTAATCCCCAGACTAACACGATGCAATTGATCTGCTTGTTTGTCGACTAACCAACCAAAACCTACATTGGTATAATCAATCACATGCTCAAATTCATTAATGTCTTGGCCATTTTGTCGTGTGGTGTCGATGCGCGTATCGGTCAACCACGACAAGGTGTACATATTCTGAGTATCGAGTGTGTAGAAGGGTTTATTAAAGGCAATTGCCGATGCTTGGCCGTCGCTGTTATCGTAAAAATCAACCGACACATTACCGTGTTTAACCCACCTTACTGGAGCATCAAAGGCAAACTTGTAACCGGTGCGTTCGGCACTCGATTGATATTTTATTTTGGTTTTAACTCCTAATCCCAGTAGGTTATCTTCTTTTATGCCAAATGAGTATTTGGTGTCACCGCCATTTTTACTCAAACTGACCGTTGGCAGTAGTGACCAGTTATCCCATGTTTCTACTAATACCACGTCTTCAACGTTGTCATCGGCGAGAGGATCTTTTCTGGCGATATTGATATCAGCGTCACGAATATAAGGTTCGTAGCGCAGTAAGCGCTGCGCTTCTTGAAGATCTTTCTTGGTAAGGCTATCGCCTTCCTCAAAGCTTAAGCTATTGAGAATAGTCGATTCTTTGGTATTGATATGCAGATAATTGGCCCAGCGATGTAGGAAAATAGCATCGGGTGCCGACTCGTCAAAAATAGGATGACTGACCACCACAATGTTAGTGACCTTGTCGACATCATGCTTATTGGTTGTCGATGGTGATGATTTGCGGGTGACAGAGTCATCTTTGACTATTAACTGCGCCCTAGTGTCAATTATGTTTGCTTGAACACAAGACGAAGCAAGCAGGATGGCGAAAAAAAATACTGCCGTAAATATTATTGGCATAGCTTCGTCCTTATTTTTATTGTTATGTCTTTAATAGGTCAGCAAGCGTTGAAGTATTGTTTCCTGTATGAGGTTTTTATGTTGCCTATTTGTTTTATATCATACCTGAATAATATAATAGTCAAGCATTTAGCTTGAATAAATATTTCATTTAGCCATCAAAATTGTGTGGATATTTAGATTGTAAAAATAACGGCTGCAATAATAGCAGCCCTTAAGTCGATAGGAATATGAGGACAAGACTAACGTTTACAGCGAACGACGAGGGGGTACAACAACGTTAGCAAAAATGAGTCCAGCGATTAAAGACATAAAAATGAGAAAAATTTGCGACCCCAAATGCGCTTGGTTAAGCATGGTTTCACCTGAAATTAATGCATTTAAGCCAATATAGGTTTTACTGCCAGGCACAAGAATTACGATGCCTTGCAGTAATGCAATGGATGCAGGTGCTTTCATCCAGCGAGCATAGAGGTTTGAATATATCCCTACCGATAACGCGCCAACAAATATGCCAATGGATTCGCCTAAGTAAATTCCTCCGAGCATGGCAGAAAAGAATGCCACAATGCCAGCACAAACCCCCCAAGGAGAGTCTTTTAAGCGCGCTTTAAAGATGATCACCAGTGACATAGACAATAGCGGCACCGCAGACCAAATAGCCCAGCGTGGCAGTGGAATGGGTTCAACATAAATGGCCTCACCAAAGATGGCTTTACCAATGGTCATGCCGAGCACGGCGCCAAAATACAGTTTAAACAGCTGCATCACAGCGTCCATAATGCGCGCAGTACCAGAGATTAAATCGCGGGCGGCTAGCTCAGCTAAACCGAGTGTGAGCGCAAGGCCAGGGACAAAGATAATGATCCCAGACAAAATGGTGACAGGTAAATTGATACTGGGGTCAAATTGCGCAATACCGGAGACCAAGATGGCGCACATAACCGCCGCCATGGGCTCGAGCATTTCGGCGATACGTTTTGATCGTTCAGCCCAAAAGACTAAACCGTATACCAGTAAGCCAAGTATGGCCGACCAAAAAACATCGTGCCAACCTGTGCCCATTAGCATGGCAAACCCGCCCGCACTTGTGCCAAAGGCCAATAACGTCAGTTTGTGTCCATAAGGATTAGGCTTATTGGCTATTTCTTCTAAGCGATCAAGGGCTTCTTGCAGTGTCCGTTGCCCAGAGCTGAGTTCTTCTACCAGTTCAAAGGTGCGCGCTAACGAGCCTAAATCGAGATCGCCCGGATTCACACGGGCTACGTGATTGTATTCTTGCTCAGTGTCATGCTGAAGTACGAAGGTCATCGATGTGGGTGATATTAAGAAATACCCTTCGATACCCAGAGTCGTTGATACGGTTTGTAAGTGAGATTCTAAGCGATACGCCGGGGTACCAAACTTGTGTAAGGCTTTTCCTAATTTAATGATAAATCGACGTTTTTCTAAAAAATCCTGATTATCCACTGGGCGATAGTCACTTTTTGTAAGGTGATGAGCTTATTTGGCGCGAATATTAACCGATTAAGGCGTGTGTTTACAGCCAAACTGATCCAATATGATGTTATATCGCTAAGCCACTTCAACATGCTCGTTTCAGAGCTCCTGAAGGGCAAGTTGAGAAGCAACCTGTTTCAGTGTTATAAAATAGAAAACTAGAATAAATAGAATAACTAGTCCAGCTATTTCATGCCTTGAACTCTGTCACCTCTATACTTGCTCAATCCGGTGTTTCGAGGTCGTTTGGCTATACTCAACTTATTAAATATTGATGTAATAACAATAATATAGTCTTTTAAAGGAATAACTCATGACATTGATGGTATCGGGTTTATATGCTGGCTTAACGGCACTGTTGGTTTTAGCATTATCTTACAAAGTGGTTAAATTTCGCCGAGCGAATAAAATTGGTATAGGTGATGGCGGCCATCAAGGATTATCCGTTGCCATAAGAGCCCACGGGAATTTAATTGAAAATGCCCCCATAGTGTTAATTTTATTGGTGCTAGCTGAATTTAATGGTATGCCAATGTACTTGGTACATTGTTTGGGCACGGCTTGGATTGTTGCGCGTTTACTGCATGCTATTGGACTTAATCAAGGTAAGGGTGATTATCATTTTGGTCGATTTTACGGCGTATTAATCACCTGGATAGTACTATTGATTTTAGCTGTTGCTAATATTGGTTTCTTTCTTGGGTTATAACATTGAAAACATGAGGGAATAGCAATATGACCACTCAATTTGCAAGGGTATAACAGGATAAAAATATTTCACATTTGGTGTTTTTTTAGTCACACTTAGTGTCGCGGTACTGCTATAATCTGCGTCCGTTAAATTCAGCCACAGGCTGATGTTGTCAATGGATCAGGCAGACTGATTTTCCCCATTTATGTAGGTCATATACATGCAAGTTGAGTCAACGTTATTTAATTATCCAAAGTTTTGGGCGCAATGCTACGGAACCGCACCTTTTTTACCTATGTCTCGTAAAGAGATGGATAAATTAGGCTGGGATAGTTGCGACATTATTATCGTGACAGGTGACGCGTATGTTGATCACCCTAGCTTTGGTATGGCAGTAATTGGGCGAATGTTAGAAGCACAAGGTTATCGGGTGGGGATTATTTCTCAGCCAGATTGGTCTAATAAAGATGATTTTATGCAACTCGGTCGGCCGAACTTATTTTTTGGGGTGACCGCTGGCAACATGGATTCGATGATTAACCGCTACACGGCTGATCGTAAGTTACGTCATGACGATGCTTACACGGCTGGTGACATTGGCGGAAAACGCCCAGATCGTGCCGTGACCGTTTATACCCAACGTTGTAAAGAAGCTTTTAAAGAAGTACCGGTAGTCATTGGCGGTATTGAAGCCAGTTTACGTCGTATTGCCCACTATGATTATTGGTCAGACAAAGTGCGTCGCAGCGTGATTTTTGACGCCAAAGCAGACATTTTAATTTACGGTAATGCTGAGCGTCCACTGATGGAAGTCGCCCGCCGTATTGCGGCGGGTGAAGCCATTAGCGACATTGATGATGTTCGTGGTACTGCGGTAATGCGTAAAGCACCTATGCCAGGTTGGCGCGGTATGGATTCTCGTAAAATCGATCAGTTACACAAAATTGAACCGCTGCCGAATCCTTATGGTGCCGATGATGTTGGCTGCAGTAATTTATCGGGTCCTTCCGACAACAAAATTTTTGATAACGACGCGCCTAAAGCGATTAGTATTCAGCCGCCACGACCTAAGCCGTGGGAAAAAACCTATGTGTTGCTACCGGCATTTGATAAGGTCAGCGAAGACAAATATTTATACGCCCATGCTTCACGGATTTTACACCAAGAGCAAAATCCGGGTTGTGCTCGAGCGTTATTTCAGTCCCATGATGCCAACCGCGGAGTGTGGGTTAATCCACCTGCGTGGCCACTAAACACCGATGAAATGGATGCGGTATTTGATTTACCTTATCAGCGTATTGCGCACCCCATGTATGGTGATGAGAAAATCCCCGCCTACGATATGATCAAGACTTCAATCAATATCATGCGTGGTTGTTTTGGTGGTTGCTCATTTTGTTCGATTACCGAGCATGAAGGACGCATTATTCAAAGTCGCTCGCAAGAGTCGATCATTAAAGAAATTAAAGACATTCAAGAAAAAGTGCCGGGCTTTACCGGGGTCATTTCTGACCTGGGCGGCCCAACGGCAAACATGTACCGTTTAGGCTGTACCAGTGAGAAAGCGGAGAAAACCTGCCGACGTTTGTCGTGTGTGTATCCGTCTATTTGTGGTCATTTAGGCACCGACCATAAACACACCATCGATTTATATAAAGCGGCACGTGAAGTACCTGGCATTAAAAAAGTGTTAATTGCTTCGGGTGTTCGTTACGATTTGGCTATCGAAAACCCGGAATATATTAGAGAGTTAGCTAAGCATCATGTTGGTGGGTATTTAAAAATTGCCCCTGAACATACCGAAGACGGCCCGCTCAGTAAAATGATGAAGCCAGGTATGGGAACCTATGACAAGTTTAAAGAACTGTTTGATAAGTTTTCTAAAGAAGCGGGTAAAGAACAGTTTTTAATTCCGTACTTTATTTCGGCGCATCCTGGTACCACCGATGAAGACATGGTTAATTTGGCGTTATGGTTAAAAGGGCAGAAATTTAAGCTCGACCAAGTGCAAAACTTTTATCCCTCACCGATGGCCAATGCGACCACGATTTATCATACCGAACTGAACTCACTGAAAAACGTTAAGCATGATAGTGAAAAAGTGACAGTGCCGAAAAAAGGCCGTCAGCGTAAATTGCATAAATTCTTATTACGTTATCACGACCCATTGGGTTGGCCGATGATCCGTGAAGCGCTAGTTGCCATGGGTAAAGAGTCGTTAATTGGTAATGGACCAAATCATTTGGTGCCGCCAGAAACCCGTAATGAACAAACGAAAGTGAAGTGGGGCCAAAAGCCATCGGCTAAAGCGAAAGAGCAAGGGGGTCAAAAGGCCATGACGCGTTTTTCTGCTGATCAGTTTGAAGACCGTAAAGGTACCACTAAAGCAGACAAAGGCAGTGCTAAGCCAGTAGGGCAGAAACCAAAGTCTCCAGCCAAAGCTTCGGGCCAAGCGGCAAAAGGGCAAGCACCCAAAAACCAAGGCGCTAAGCGTCCAGCTAAAGCGACCACTTGGGCGACTAAATCTAAATACGCCAAGTAAGCTAACACGTTAACTTACCGTCATAAAAACCCGCATTAACGTTTGCGGGTTTTGTTTTTTTAGCAGCAACAGATTCAATAACAAGGTAATCTGGTTCGATACTTTGGTCTTTTAATTTAGTCTGCTCAGTCGCCGTTTTGTTATACGACGGCACTTTATTGATTAAATGACCCAATGGTTTGATAAACAAGGAACGATCATTATGCCAACGTTAATTAGGCTTAGCGGATATTTCAGTGGTGTACTGCTGTGTGGTAGCGCTATGTTAGTTAATCCTGCTTATGCCGCTAACTCGGTACAGCAACAGCAATTTTTTGAAGCGATCAGCGATCTTTGCGGTAAAGCTTTTGCGGGTAAAGTCACTGCTGGTGGCGGTGAAGGGGATGGCTTTAGTGGCAAATTATTAGTTATGCATGTAAGAGAATGCACCGATCATCAGTTACGTATTCCATTTCATGTTGGCGATGATCACTCTCGCACTTGGGTGATAACTCAAACCGATACCGGATTACGCTTAAAGCATGACCATCGCCATCAAGATGGCAGCGAAGATAAAGTGACTATGTATGGTGGTGATACACGCGATACTGGCACTGCAAATATGCAGACTTTTCCTGTAGATGATGAGTCCATTGCTAATTTTAAGCAACATGGCTTAACCCAGTCGGTCACTAACGAATGGCAGATGATGATTGAAGCCCATACGTTTACTTATCGCTTAAGCCGAGAAAATCGCGACTTTAAAGTAGAGTTTGATCTCACTAAACCTGTCGCATTACCGCCGAAACCTTGGGGATATAAATAGGTCTTTGATAGGTATATCGGTTAGGCATGGCCTGCGGCCACTAACGTCGTGGCGCTTCACCGATATCAGAATAAGGTAGTAAGTTGTCAACTTACCCAGGCTAATTTAATCGTCATCCCGGTAATGCTCGTGAGCCGGGATCCAGGTTTATTCTTTTGTACTTTTGCACTTATGGCCTGCGGCCACTAACGTCGTGGCGCTTCACCCACACCAGAGCAAATGGGTAAAGCGCTTGTACCCCTTTGCAAACCCTCAGCGTTCCGGCAACATTTTCTGAACAGCGAAAAGGTCGCGACGGAAACTAATCTAGCTTTTGGCCTCGTTTGAATCCTGCTTCGGCCCATCTTATTAATAAAGAGTGAAAATGCTAACGCTTCCGATGGGGCGTCCCTTCCCCTCGAAAGCTAGCTGGCCATCCTTGGCCAGCTCACGTCATTTTCTTCAACGTCCTCAAGTTCAGAGTTGAATCTGTCCATTTCCAAGTCAAGAAAACTAACTCGTTTGTGCACCAAAGCTTGTTTAGGCTATGGCCTGCGGCCACTAACGTCGTGGCGCTTCACCCACACCAGACCAAGAGGAAATCAACGGCTATTCCCTCTTTACTCTTTTTAAAAGAATTGGCCCAGCCGCCCCGCAACATTTTCCCTATTTACTTAAACAACAGATGCGAAAAGGTCGCCATGGGGATTGATCCAGCTTTTAAATTCATTTGTATGCTGCTTCGGCCCATTTTGCAATAAAGAGTGAAAATGCTAACGCTTCCGATGGGGATCTGATGTAAATGGATTCATGAATGTCGTGGTGGCATGGTCAATGGTGTTCCCTAAATCATAATGACATTTCCCATATCCATATGGGGCAGATGCCAAAGAACGACCCCGTACCGCGAAAGCTAGCCTGACATCTGATAGGCAGGATGCCTGAATGCCTTGGAGTATATGGATATACGTGAAAGGCCATGTCAGGCTCACGCATTCTTTTATAAATAGTCTTCAACGGCCTCAAGTTAAGTGTTGAATCAGCCCTTTTAAAGTCAGTATAACTAACTTACTTTTGTCTCAAAGTTTGTTAGGAAAATCCAATTTTAGCTCTGCTCAAACGTATTTATTTCTAATTTATGAAAGCACCATTTTGATGTAAATCTATCTACGATGAACATCATAAAATCTTTGCCACAGCACACTGTGTTTTTATACAGTTATAATTCATTTGTGTTAAAACAACAGTGCTGTTTCTCGTTATGTAATTGCGAAAATTCTCGGTTTTACCTAAAGGATAATTATATCTAATTGAATTAGCTGATTTTTGTTAATATATCTGCTCTACATAACGAGTTTGTATTATTCTCGATTATCTAAATTCTCGCTTTTGCCTAGACTAAAAGGTGATTGATTTGGGTTATTTAAGCTGATAAGTTACTAAAATTATTAATAATTAAAGTAGTATGGATGTTGAGTTTTGGTGAGCTTCTCAGGATGTTTATCGGAATTCTCGCTAATACGCTGTTGAACTAAGCCGCTGCGCGGAGCCCAAAAGCCAGCTATTTACACCACACTTACCTCAGTGGATTTCCCACTATCAAGGAGGTAAGTCATGTTAGTTCACACTCAACTATTCCACGATGAAATTACACTTAGGCGCTACTCTGAACGCACTCGAAAATCGTATCTTTATGCCATTAATCAACTGGTGAAGCATTACAATCAACCCATTGATACCGTGAGTGATATACAGCTCAGTGCCTATTTTCGTTATTTGAACCTTGATAAAGGTTTGTCTCGAGCAACCATCCAACTTCAACTGAACGGTATTCATTTTTACTTTGAACATGTCCTTAAACGTCATTTCACTATTGATATGTGTTTACCTCGGGCCACCCAAAAACTGCCGCAAGTGCTCAGTAAGCAAGATATCAGTCAGTTATTACAGCACTGCCCAAACCAGAAATATCACACCATGATAGCGCTTTGCTATGGCTGTGGATTACGGGTCAGTGAGTTGGTGAATATCAAAGTCGCTGACATTGATGGTCAGCGGCAGTTACTCAAAGTGTGTCAGGGAAAGGGAGCCAAAGACCGTCTCGTTATCATCTCACCATCATTGCTGAACTTACTGCGGCATTACTGGCTAAAGTATCGGCCGCAAACGTGGTTATTTGGTGTGTACTATCACGGAAACACTTACCCATTAGACGTCTCAACCGTGGGCAAAATGCTGAAGAAATCCGCATTAACAGCAGGGATAACCAAACCTTGCAGTCCACACAGTCTTCGCCATGCTTACGCGACACATCAATTAGCCGCGGGTATGCTTCTTAATCAGCTACAACACCAGCTCGGCCATAAAAGCATTAAAACCACAGAGCGGTATCTTCATTGGTCGCCAGACCTTGGGCATAAAGGAGGCGATTTACTCGCTGATTTGGGGTGATGATATGGCGCACTATCACTTGAGTGACATTCTGCAAACGCATTATGGCCACTATCAACAACATCACCGACTGAGCCATCAGCAACGATTAGTGTGCCAACGTATCTTGAGTTGTCGCACCGCAGCCCTAGGCCAACAGCAGTGGCAATGTAATCAATGCCACTATCAGCAGAGCGTGTTCTGCTCATGCCGAGACAGACATTGCCCACGCTGCCAAGGTAAACAAACCCAAGCATGGATAGATAAGCAGCAACAGCAAGTACTGCACTGTCGCTACTTTCATTTGGTGTTTACCTTACCCCATGAACTTAATGAACTCACTCATAGCGAGGCGCAGGCAAAGCATCTCTACAGCGCACTTTTCGAGGCGGTATGGCAAACCTTAAGTCGATTTGGAATGACCCGCAAACACTTGCAAGGTCAACTTGGGTGCACTGCGGTATTGCATACCTGGGGACAAACCTTAACTCAGCACATCCATTTACACTGTTTAATCCCGGGAGGCGCAGTCACAGAGCAAGGGCAGTGGCGAGGTGTGAAAAGTGATTATCTTTTTCCTGTTAAGGCGGTATCAAAAGTGTTTAAAGCCAAGATGTTGGCGGCACTGCGCCAGCGTGAAGTGACAATTCCTGATGCTGATAACCTCATCAAAAAGGAGTGGTGCGTATACAGTAAAGCTTGTCTTTATAAAGCTGAAACGGTAGTGGCCTATCTCGGGCGTTATACCCGAAAAGGCATGTTGCATGAGTCACGGCTAAAGCGCGTCACCGCCAGTTCAATCGATATGCGTTACACCGATTATCGGGATAATCAACGTAAAATCATGCAATTGGTTCCCGAAGAGTTCATCCGGCGTTACCTATTACATGTACTGCCAAAAGGCGTGATGCGGATAAGGCATTTTGGTTTTTTAGCCAACAGTTGTCGACGTAAAAAGCTCATGCAAATTAGAGAACAGCTTGGTAGTAACCCCCTTAAAGACATCAACGCAACAACTGAAACGCTAGGGCACTGGTGCTGTCCACAGTGTGCTAATGGGCGGTTAATGTTTGTGGGGCTCGTACCACTGCTAACCATGCTAGCGCGTGAGGCGCAGCGAAGGTTGTCAGGTTAATCACCATCAAAGCGGGTGAGATAATCGGGAAAAAACTGACTTAGTTAATGTTGAATTGGCTGAGGCGACAACACACATCCGCAAGCCGAAAAATCAGGCGGAAAGGCAATGATCAAGCAATGGGGAAACATGGCATATTATAAAACCTGCCTTAAAAGGTGTAATCAGAACAACCGATTAGCCGAAGTGCTGTACAAAAAACAACTACCGTAAAAAAGCAAATTCCTATAGCATAAAGCATACCGATTAATATGGGTGTGGCATCGGCCAAGTCCAACAAGCGATTTATGCCCTGCAAACAGCGCAACGCATAAATACTAAAACGTTAGTGTGAACAAATGAAGCTTTTGCGAATACTGTTAGTCTTATGTTTAATTCAAGGCTGCAATGAAATGGAAATTAAAATGCTATCAAATGGAAGTGAAGTCAAAGAGGCTCTGCGAGAATTAAAGTCACAGAAGAAGTTCCTTGCAAACTTAGCTCTATTTTATCCAGGAGCACCAGACGAATTAATTCGAATCGAAGCTGAAAATGTAATAAATTCAGCTTTGGTAAAACTCATTGAATCACCACCTGATAGCTTTACTGAAAATGAGTTTTGGTTAACTTTAAAAGTTGCAGCAAAACAACTCGCTAAAATGGACTCTGAAGAAATAGAGCGTGGTTTATCTTATATGGAGGAAATCATGGATATCTATAAAATTGAATCCTCAGACGGTAGGTTAAACGAGTGGCGCTACGGTTTTGAGCCAAGTTCACACTAACAAATAAGGATAGGCCGCGCGAAGCCGCGTCCAACAAATAAGGATAGGCCGCGCGAAGCCGCGTCCTTATCCCAAGTGTTGAACAAGCCCGAACACCGAGAGTGACTCTTTATTATGTAAATAACAGCTCGAGAAAACGCGCTGTTTGATGTGATGGTTATCGTGCTAGTTTTTTGTAGTCAGCAAGTACCCTTAGCCCCTCTGCTAATTATTTAACTCTATTAATTTCAGTGCGTTAAATTAATCCTCCACGGTATTCAGTTAAACCATTATTCTTATTATTTTCAACATTAGGTTGAGGTCATTAAGTTTGTCGGTCGTGCCACTACGCCCATAAAGCGCATTGGTTGCTGGCAACAGGGGCAACTGCGGGTTGCTAATCTGCGCTTTATCTCAGGAATGATTGGAAACGTTGCCCCTGCAACTGCCAGCATAAGCTGTATTTGTAGCCTGAGCTTTTTGGCGTTACCTCTGAGTAATCCATAGTCACGCACTCGCCTTAATCCCTTCGGTAATACGTGTTGCAGTATTAACCAGAGAAATTCTATGGCGGGTAAGGTGCGTACTTTTGTCGACTTTGTTTGGCTGTCTTCATACTCGAAACTCACGTTGTCATCGACATGACTTTTGATATTTTTGTCAGCCAGTACGCCGCGATAAAGATAGCGTGATAAATACTGCAGTGCAGGCAAGCCTTTGCCCACATGTTGGCAGTCTACTACCCACTTTTTGGGCAGTGAGGTTGGCAGTGTGAGATTAAGCTTTGCCAAATACTCCAGCAAGCGTGCACGCCAGACATTGGCGATATTAAAGGCGTTGAACAGGTATTTGCCTTTGTTCTTTTTCCAGTGCTGTTGAGTTTTGTTAAAACTGCCCGCAGGAATAATAAAGTGAATATGCGGATGTAAATCCCGTCGCCGGCTGTGAGTATGCAGCACGCCGGTGAAACCAATATCACCGGCAAGCTTTGGTGAGTTAAGGGCAAAGTCTTTGAGCACACTGGCAGCGACGGCAAACATGGCTGGATAGAGCGCTTCTGGGTGATATTTAGCCACAACACGCAGCTCAAATGGCAATGTAAAAGTCACCATGAAATAGTCGACGGGCAGTAACTTGGCTTGTTGCTTAGTGAGCCAATCTGCCGTGGTGTTGTACTGACATTGCGGGCAGTTGCGATGACCACATGACAGCGGAAAGTCAGCGGTATGCGTGCAACCCTGGCAAGCCCAGTGGCTGGCTCTTTGGGAATGAGAGCGGCAACTGAGCATGGCATTAATCGCTTGGCGCATTGACGGGGTAATTTGGCCATCATAAGCCTGATTAAAGGCATCAAGATGGTCACGTAAAATATCGATGAATGTCATGAGTCACACTCCCACTTAAGCACCAAATTATCAGTGAGCTGGTTAACTGACAGGACAGTGTTCTTGCGGGTGATGGTGGTGAGGCGGGTATAGCGTGCGGTAGTGTTAAGGCTGTTGTGGCCGAGTAAGTGCTGTACTGAGCGTAAATCTAACCCTTGTTCGAGCAGATGAGTCGCATAGCTGTGACGTAAATTATGTGGGCTGATGGATTTGTGGATGTTGCAGTCGTTAATCACTCGCTTTAGTGCTTTTTGAATACCGCCTTTATCTATCATTGAACCTGGCTTGCCATCTTTACCGGGAAATACATGCCGGGGATGGCGATGGGTTTGCCAGTAATATCGCAGTGCAAGTAATGTGCGTTGAGGTAAAGGGACCAGCCTGTCTTTACCGCCCTTGGCGTCACGAATATGCACCTGCATCAACGCGGAATCGATATCGCCAACCTGCAATGAAATTGCTTCGCCGAGGCGCAACCCCATACTGTAAAGGGTTAAAAAGCACACTTGATATCGCAGCTTATGGGTGAGGCTAATGACGATGGATACTTCGGCAGGGGTCAATATATCGGGTAAACGTTTAACCTGCGGAGGCTTCACAATACTCAGCCACTCCCAGTGCTGGTTAAGAACATATCGATAGAAAAACTGTAATCCATTACGGTCGAGTTTTACGGTGCTCCAGGAGTGAGAGGCAATTAAATCAGCGAAGTAGCGTTTTAAATCATCGGTTGAAAGGTTATCAGGGCAACAGTCAAAATAAGCACTAATACGCCTGACAGCGCGGCTATAAGCGTCGATGGTAGCAGGCCGCTTGCCTTGCAGCGTTAAATTGGTAAGATGTTGTTCATAAAGACAATCAAAGCGTTGTTGTTCGTGAGCGTTCATAGTAATACTCCTAGATAGCTGCCAAGGTAGGCAGGGTCTAGTAAGTATTTATGATGGGGCTAAAGATGTGTTTTTATCTTTTCTGCCGCAGAGCGGCTTCGTTCAACAAGCCAATTAAGCGGGACTGCTAACAGTTTGCTCGGTTTCGCTTCGCTACACATTTTAGCAAACTATTATCAGCCCCTTATTGGGGCGTTAACTGTCTATGAGTATGGAAGTATCACAAATAAATAAAATGGAGCTAGCTGAGAAGCTTGAGTCCTATTTGTCTGGAAAAATAGATCATGAGGCTATCAAGTCTCATGCCTGGAGTTTATCTGATGCCTCACCAAAAGAACCCACGGAAGCCGAAAAAGTTTTTTGGTCCACTGTATTTACAATAATTCACTTAGCAGATGATGAGCACTGGAAAGACGGTTGCACTCAAAGAGATTTAGGTGAATTATTAATCCAGCTAAAAGGTGGCAATAGCTAGCTATGTGCCAACGGCAACAGTTAACAAGTTTATCAACGAACGCCACTTCGTGGCTGGACAGCCTAAAGCGTGGCTTCGCCACAGGCTGCCCGTTATAAAGGCGTTAGTGTGAACAAATGAAGCTTTTGCGAATACTGTTAGTCTTATGTTTAATTCAAGGCTGCAATGAAATGGAAATTAAAATGCTATCAAATGGAAGTGAAGTCAAAGAGGCTCTGCGAGAATTAAAGTCACAGAAGAAGTTCCTTGCAAACTTAGCTCTATTTTATCCAGGAGCACCAGACGAATTAATTCGAATCGAAGCTGAAAATGTAATAAATTCAGCTTTGGTAAAACTCATTGAATCACCACCTGATAGCTTTACTGAAAATGAGTTTTGGTTAACTTTAAAAGTTGCAGCAAAACAACTCGCTAAAATGGACTCTGAAGAAATAGAGCGTGGTTTATCTTATATGGAGGAAATCATGGATATCTATAAAATTGAATCCTCAGACGGTAGGTTAAACGAGTGGCGCTACGGTTTTGAGCCAAGTTCACACTAACAAGAGACTATGGCGTCAATAGTTAATTTTATGCTTTTGGCGCTTCCCATAAAACACCATCTCTTAGCATCGAA
>NZ_JBEOPI010000024.1:0-79078 GCF_040309905.1 Shewanella sp. CAL98-MNA-CIBAN-0140 | reverse complement strand
ATATATGACAGCAATCCTGTCCCTGTTATCGATGAGTTATACCTTGCAATACGGGAGGAGACCATATATGAGGTTAATTAGTGTGTCATAGACTTACGTTAACCTTGTCGCGGACTAATTCACGCGGTAAATTGTTTTTCAGCCTATGGCCTAAGTGTTTTACGACCCCAAGTACGACCTTGTGATAACTCACTAACATTTCACCTCGTGGCATTATGGCTAAATGTTGCTGTACCGATTCATCAAAAGTAGTTATGGCAATATCACGACCCATTAAATAATCTTGTGCTTGCGCGGCACTCAATTCCATAGTTTTTGTTGGGTTATGTGCTGCTGCTGATAAAGCAATAACGGCTTCATGTTTTGCTTTGTAGCCTTTTTTCATTGCATCAGCGAGCTTAATGCCAATACGTTGAAAGCGCATTTTGCCAATAAACGGTATAAATTGGGCTGGAAATAACCAATATTCATCATCACGTACCATGATCACGTCATCACTAGGTAACTCGAGACAGAAGTTGTTTTGAAAATATTGTATTAACTCCGTTTTTTGCTTTTCGTTTACGGGAGTAAATGGAAAGTTTTTTTGTAATTTTGGCTGTTTTTCTACTCGCTCGACTGAGGCTATTTTGCGGATTTTGGCGACAAAAAAACCTTCACTGTCGTAAATTTGTGGCCAAACATGTAGAAAACCTTCTTTAGTGCACGCTTGGTCTGCGCCATCAAATAAATCTGTCAATGAGATAAATTCAACCGCATCAGGATATATTTGTTTTAAGTGTAGACAGATATGTTGGTTTTCTAACTGGCTTAGGGTGCAAGTAGAATAGACTAAGGTCCCACCAGGTTTTAATGCCAAAAATGCAGATTCGATAAGATCTTTTTGGGTTTCGCCAATCGCAGTAACATCATCAATATCCCAATGTTTTAATGCCAATGGATCTTTACGAACCGTTCCTTCGCCGCCGCAAGGAGCATCCAATAAAATAGTATCAAACGATTCAAATAAATACTCACCAAATACTCTGCCATCAAAATGGGTCAGGGCAGTATGGCTTGCGCCCATTCGTAGCACGTTGGCATGCAATACTTTCACTCGACTGGCGGAGTATTCATTAGCAACTAATAAGCCACGGTTATTCATTAAGGCTGCTATTTGAGTGGTTTTAGAGCCAGGAGCTGAAGCAAGGTCTAAGACAATTTCAGGTGCGGTATCATTTGAAAAGAGTGCAGTTGGCGGCAGCATAGAGCTGGCTTCCTGGATGTAAAACAGCCCTTGAATATGTTCGATGGCATTGCCTAGCTGAATGTCATCTTTGCCTTCAATCCAAAATCCGTCCTCACACCAAGGTATCGGTGAGAGTTGCCAGCCTGCTTGCGTCATGATGTTGATAAACGCGACGGTACTTATTTTTAGTGTATTAACCCGAATGGATTGACGAAGCGGTTTATCACAATAAGCGATAAACTCTTCTAAAGATAAGTGGGCGGGTAACTCTTTCTCAATGTGCTTGATAAAGTTTGTATTTAATTGGGCCATAATAATAAACGATAAATTATTTTTGCAGTGATTGGGTCGATCATATCACGGAATTGTACGCCCTGATCGGCAATGATTACTGTATATTGAGGTTATTAAAACCGACTGGGTTATGGAGATATATGTGTTAAATAGAGTGTGGTTAGTATTTTTTATCATTGCCGCGTTGTCTATCGTGATCCAATTGGTAAATGGCAACGTCAATGTATTAAGCGAGTCGGTTACTGCTTTGTTTGCCAGTGCCAAATTAGCGGCAGACATCTCAATTGGCTTGATTGGTGTGCTAGCGTTATGGATGGGCCTTATGCAGGTGGGTGAAAAGGCCGGTGTAGTGGGTTTGTTTGCCCGTATATTCGAGCCTTTACTCTCCAAGTTGATGCCTGAGGTTCCTCGTGGCCATGTGGCGTATGGGAGTATTAGCATGAATCTGACTGCGAATATGCTGGGGTTAGATAATGCCGCAACCCCCTTAGGCTTAAAAGCAATGCATGATCTGCAAACGCTTAACCCGGTCAAAGCGGTTGCAACCAATGCCCAAATTTTATTTTTAGTGTTAAATACCTCCTCGGTAACGTTAGTCCCAGTGACAGTGTTTCTCTATCGCGCGCAACAAGGTGCTGCTAATCCTGCTGATATCTTTTTGCCTATCTTGTTGGCCACAAGTGTCTCGACCGTTGTGGGGCTGCTGGTTGTGGCTTTGGTGCAACGTATCTCGTTATTCAATAGTGTTATTTTGGCTTATGCTGCCATCATTATGAGTGTGTTCATGGCAGGTATGGCTTATTTAGTGACATTATCGGCCGATGCAATAGGCCAAGTGTCTATGATTTTGGGCAACGGCATATTGCTATTGCTCATTCTAAGTTTTATTTTAGTCGCCGGTTATCGCAAAATTGCTGTGTATGAAGAGTTTGTCGACGGTGCAAAGCAGGGGTTCAGTCAAGCAATCCAGCTTATTCCTTATTTGTTGGCGATGTTATTAGCGATTGGTTTTCTGAGGGCTTCTGGCGCATTAGATTATGCTTTGCAGCTCTTAGCTAGCGTCGTTAGCGCATTGGGAGCCGATACGCGCTTTATTGATGCGATGCCAACGGCATTGATGAAACCCTTTAGTGGTTCAGGCGCGCGGGCTATGATGCTAGAAACCATGAGTCACCATGGTGTTGACTCATTTGCTGGCCGATTAGCCGCAATCTTGCAAGGCAGTACCGAAACGACTTTTTATGTGTTGGCCGTTTACTTTGGTTCTGTCGGGATCCGTAATGGCCGTCATGCGTTGGCATGTGGTTTAACTGCTGATATTGCCGGTATTACTGCAGCCATAGGCGTGTGTTATTGGTTTTATGGTTAATAATAAAAAGTGTAAATGTATTTTAGTACGGGACAGTGATAAAAAAGGCCGATAAATTTATCGGCCTTTTTGTGTTTGAATCGTTATTTAACCTCAACGGAGAAAAGGCTGTTTGATAAGCGTTTATTATCCCGAGTGAATTTATTTAGCTTGTGTAGGTCGCCATTGTGTCCATTCATCTTGCGAATTTGCATGTAATGGGAAACGGCTTGTGGCATCGATACTATTACTGTCTGAGGTTGCATCACGTGTAGCAAATGCTATTCCGCCGGCAAGTATGGTCTCTAATGATCCCGTTTCTAACTTCGCGCCTGAAAATAATCCGACATCTAACTTAATCCCTGAAGCATCCCAAAACTGGCTGCTTTGGTTAATTAAATGAGCATATTCAGCATTGACATGGGCAAACAGCGTTATTTCAATACCTGAATCATCTAGCTGATAACCATCAATTTGGCCGACGTTAATGCCGCGAAAAAATAATGGCGTCCCCACTTTAATGGAACCCAGTTGATCATCAACTAATTGGAATACTACAGCATCTTTGGGCACATTGGCTGCAAAACTAGCGTGCGCTAAGGCGACAAACGTATCAACTAATTCCAGACTCTTGCCAGGGATAACCCCAATATACGGCCCCGTTAATAATGCATCTAGTGCATTAATCCCAGCTAAAGAAATCTGTGCATCAATAATGAAGTATTCACTGTCATTGGTGCTGAAGTGATGTGCATATTGGCCAAACAAATACGCTGTTGCACTAAGCGTGTTTAAATCTTGGTTTAGCTTAACGTGTGTCACCTCACCAATTTGATGACCTTGGAAACGAATGGCGGCATTGGCAGTGATGTTTGCACTGACGGGTAAGGTGAGATTAATGACCTTAGCCTGCATAAGCGCATATGATTTTTTGTCATACAAGCGCAGATTCGGCTCACTGTGTTGAATATCAGCTATGTCATCTATGTGGCCAAGAGTAATACTGCCGTTAATAGCGCCTTTAAGTGGGGCGACATTAATATCAACGCCCGCGAGACTGGCATTGATGGCGACAGCATCGTTGCGCCAAAACACTGTATTGGGTTTTATTAGTGGAGCAAATTTATTGTCGATATTAATATCGATGTTAAATTTATCTGTGTTTGCTAACCAGTTAATTTTACTTACCGAGCCGATTTGCATTTTTTTATAATAAATAGGTGATCCTTCAGCTAAATCTGCCCCATCAATACTGGTCAAGGTTAAATGGGTCATTTGCTGCTGAGCATATAATGCCTTGGCTGACTCAATTGATTCATGCAGTTTCAATTTACTATTGACCGCAAGTAGGGCGCTGTTATTACCTGGAATTAAGCTAATAGCCCCTTCAAGCATAGTGGTTACATCTCGAGTCTTAACACTTATGCCTTCTAATGAAGCATTTATGGATAATGCACTTTCAGGCACAAAGAAACTTCCCTTCGTGAGTAAATTTTTAAATTCAGGTAGAATTTCAATATGATACTCAACAGTTGAAAAATCTTGGCTTATGTTAGTACTGAGAATTTGGCCAATAGGTAATTGTTTATAACGCACTTGTGCACCATTACTGACACCAGTATGGGTATTGGCAACGACAGTTAGCTCAATTTTGTCTTCACTGAGTAAGTCTGGTGCACCTGAAGCCAGTTCAAATTGCATCGCCTCAGTTGATGCCTGGCTACCAGGCAAAACATTAATCACACTTCCTGTAACGAGTCGACTGACGTGTTTGACACCTTTTAATGATATTTCGGGACCACTTAACCAAAACTGACTATCTTTGGCAATTAACGCTTTGTACTGGTAGTTAACTCGAGCAATGAATTGAACCCCGGTTGGCGTTAAGGATTTTTTCTCAATTTGACCAATAGCAATACCACGGTAGATGATAGCTGTCCCTTCGCTGACATCCTCACCATTTGCCGCAGTTAGGCTAAAATCAATTCCACCGAGAGCCGTTTGTTGATCTTCATACAGGGTATATTCATCGCCATTTACCGCTTTTTCGGTATCAGTGCCACTATCAAAACTAATTCCGCCTGCTAAAATTGACGCAATACTTTCGGTACTGACTTTGATGCCAGCTAATGAGGCATCAATCTTTAACCCCGAGACATTCCAAAAGTGGGAATCTTTATTGACTAAATGAGCATATTGCTCTTGAACAAATGCGCTGATAATAATTTGCTTGTTGCCGTGTAGACGGTAGCTGACCACACTGCCGACAGGCGCTTGACGGAAAAATACTGGCGAGCCAACATCAATAGATCCCAGTCGAGGTGATTTTAGCTCGATCATGAGCCCTTCAATGCCGGGGAGGATTGCTGGCGCTTCTCGCTCAGCTTCGAATTCGGTTGCAGAGCGCCCATCTCCTGGCTGAATGGCAATATAATTGCCTGAAAATAAGGTGTCTAATCCTTCGACTCCAGTAATACTCGCTTTGGGTTTGACTAACCAAAAAAGAGTATTTTTGTTTAAAAATGGATCGGCGCGATAATCCATTACCACTTTGACGTTAACCCCTCTGAGATCATCATCAATACCAATGTCGGTGACTTTACCTACCGACAAACCTTGGTATTTTACCAAGGTTTTACCAATATCGATCCCGGCGGCACTGGGGAAGTGGATCAAAACGTCAATGCCGGACTCATTAATGCTTTTTACTCCTAACCAAGCACCTAATATTAAGGCGACAACAGGCAATAACCATATTGGCGAGAATAATTTTTTCTTCACAACTTTAGGCGATTCAATTTGTGTCATTAGTGTGTTCCAAGCGGTCCCAGAGTAAACGAGTATCTAACACTCTTGCCGCGAGTTGAGTCAGTAAGATTACTAACGCAAACGCGGTAGCGGCAGGTGCAGGTTTTGCGTCTAATAGTTGCCCCATATTGACTAGGGCAACTGTTAATGAAATCACGAATAAATCAAGCATTGACCAACGGCCAATCCATTCAATGATATGAAAACCCACCATCAATTTTCTTTTTGATACTGGAAGGTTAAAGCTGATAGCCGTTAAATAGGTGGCCAAACCAATAATTTTTAGCCAAGGCACTAATATACTGGCAGTAAACACAATAATAGCAATCGGGAACATGCCCGTTTTGACCAGATGGCTAATACCACTAAAAATAGTGTCATGGGTAACCTCTCCCCGATTTGTCAGGAGGGTTATTGGGTAGATATTGGCGACAACAAGTAAAATTGTTGCGGTAACCAGTAAAGCCCAACTTTGCTGAATGCTGGCATAATTTCGACTACTTAACTGGCTAAAACAGCGTCGACAATGACTACTCGTCGTCAGATTAACCTTGCGACAAACGGGACATAAACATAAGCCCATTTTTTTCCCCTGCAAATGCGTGGGAGTATTCGCGGTCGGCGCGTCTTTAAACTCATCAACCGATTCGGTAGGGAGCAAGGTCGGTTTATCTGGGGGTGCAATAGGAAGATTAGTCATCAACATAACCCCACATATGTTCTAGGTTATATTCACGTTGTAAAAATAAAATGATGATAAACAACATCGTAAAACAGAAGGTACCCATACCGAAATACACATCTGAAAAATCAGATAATTGGAATGCCGACACTAAAAAGCTAATCACATAAATTTCTAACATGGTCATTTGCGATATTAAGCCATGGTTTTTTAACAATGTGGTGTACGCTCTTTGCCAAAATGAACTGTGTAATTTTAGCTTTACAACGACAACCTGAGTCAGAATCGACAATATTAATAATCCAGGGGCGATAACAGCCGCAACCATGACGGCTAAGCCGACAACCCAATAACCTTCAGACCAAACTGTCACCGCGGCATGCATGACTGTTGTCGTGCGGACACTGCCAAGAAAGTGAATTTCTAATACAGGTAATAAATTGGCCGGAATAAAGATAACTAATGCTGCAATGCATAACGCCAGCATGCCATTAATAGAACAATAAGGAGAATCATAAAGAGCAGTATGACAACGAGGACAAAGCGCTCTAGCACTAGAGGGCAAGGCTCGTTTTCTCACCGCCAAATCACATGATTGGCATAACGTTATAGAATCATGATCATCAAATTCATGCATGAAGAATTAGTCTAATCCATTGTGAAACACATTATTGGGTAGCGAAGAGTTAAGCCTCTCTGCTTTGCCTTATATTGGCAGATAAATGAGTCTGTTGTTCAACAATCTCAATTTTCTGTGTTTGATAATATCAGAATAATCAGAACACTTGCATCATAAGTTAACTATGTGAGATTCTATGCACTGTATATAAAAACAGTGAGGATTACATCATGGCAGTGATAACCCAATTTGTCGTGGTCAGAGAAGGGGTGGAGAAGATGACATTTATATCGAAGAAAGAGGCTGATGCCTACGATAAGATGCTTGATATTTCCGATAACCTGGTGCCGTTTCTTATTAAGGCGGACCTCGGACTTGATGAAAATAAATGCGAACAACTGGCATTTTATCTAGCAAACAATAAAGATGAGCTTTCTAACTTGCTAAAAGGCATCGTACAGGTTAAAAACGCTCCTACAGCCAAAACCAAAAAGACTGCGGCTAAAAATACACCACTAGAATAGCGGCGTTAATCACTCTGTTTTCGAGTGAATGTCAGCTTAAGGAATGGAAATGAAAACCGAATTTTACCAAACATTAAATCGTCAAGCACAAGCTTTACTTGAAGGCGAAGATGATTTAATTGCGGCAATGGCAAATTTTTCAGCGTTGCTAAACGACAACTTAGCAGACCTCAACTGGGCTGGTTTTTATATCAAGCGTGGTGAGCAATTAGTACTAGGGCCTTTTCAAGGTAAAGTGGCTTGTACCCGTATCATTATGGGTAAAGGTGTATGTGGCACTGCTGCAGCGGAAAATAAAACCCAACGAGTGGCAGACGTGCATCAATTTGACGGCCATATAGCATGTGATTCTGCCAGTAACTCAGAAATAGTGATCCCTGTTAGACACGGCCATGAGGTTGTGGCAGTGTTAGATATCGACAGCCCATTATTGAATCGATTCGATCAAGATGATCAAATTGGTTTAGAATATATGGTAAAAAGCTTCGAAACTTGCCTATTTGGTTAAATAGCGAACAATTTTGATTAAATCATGGTCGCATTCGCTGTCGCGGGCTTTATAATATGCCGCTGTACGCATTTGTGCTGGATTTACTGATGATCGATGATTAAGCTGACAGTAAGTTTGGTTAAATTGTTAAGGTTTGTTTCTATGACTTTAGCAAACGAGCGGATAGTGATATTTTGTACGTTGAGCCTTAACAGTAAGGTTTAACGAAAGATGAACGACTGCATGGCAAATCTAATGCCGCATAATCAGTCCCTTTATTAACGTGGAAGTAAAAATGGAATCAACAGACAAGTTGACCGACACCAACGCAATTTTAGCGTATTTATATGAAACCTTTCCTTTATGCTTTATTGCTGAAGGCGAAACTAAACCATTAAAAATTGGTTTGTTTCAAGACTTGGCTGAACGGTTAGCTGATGATTCTAAAGTCAGTAAAACACAATTACGTGTAGCGCTTCGTCGTTACACAAGCAGCTGGCGCTACTTGAAAGGCGTTAAAGCGGGTGCCAAACGTATCGATCTTGAAGGTAATGAATGTGCTGAGTTAGAACAAGAACACATCGACCATGCTATTCTTACACTGAAAGAAAGCCAAGAGAAAGCCAAAGCCAAGCGTCAAGCGTTAGCGCCTAAAAAGCCTGCTAAGAAAGTTGCGCCTAAACGTGCTCCAGTGGTTAAGAAAGAACGTCCAGCTGCAGTAGTTGCGCCAGTCATTAAACTTGTGCCTGCAAAGCTTGAAGATTTGAAACAAAAGCAACGTGTGAATGTTAAATTAGGAGCCACACCAGTACCCGGTGTTGTGACTGATATTAATAAAGAAGATGTGCTTGTTCAGTTAGATACTGGCTTATCCATCAAAGTACGTGCCGAACACATACTATTATAGAAAATTTAAGGAGTACTTGTTGATGCGAAAACTTACCTTGGCCGCGTCAATTGCCTGTTTATTTGTCGGCTTTTCGGCATGGGCAATTTCACCAACGATTCAAATCAGCGAGTTACCTAAACTAGCACAAGAGCCACAGCATAAAGTGGCTAGCAAGCGAGTAACAACTTTGTTTACTCGCTCGCATTATCACCGTTTTAATCTCGATAATGCATTTTCTGAACAAATCTATTCTCGCTTTCTTGAGCAGCTTGATTATCGCCGTAATGTGCTGACTGCGGCAGACATTGCTAGCTTTAGTCAATATCAAAATCTGTTTGATAATATGCTCGAGTCAGGCAATATTAGCGCAGCATTTAAGATGTACGATGTGGTGCAAAAGCGTCGTTATGAACGTTTTTCTTACGCCTTGTCTTTGCTTGATAAAGAATTTGATTTTACCAAAGCAGGCGATTCGTATGAATTTGATCGCAAAGATGCTGCTTGGCCAAAAGATGAAGCCGAAGTTAATGACCTTTGGCGTCAGCGGGTTAAATACGATGCGTTAAACCTAAAGTTAACCGGAAAAAAATGGCCTGACATTGTTGAAGTGCTCGAGAAGCGTTATAACAATGCCATTAAGCGTTTAAGCCAAACCCAAAGTGAAGACGTATTTCAAACCGTGATGAACGCGTTTGCTCGCAGCGTTGAACCTCATACAAGTTATTTATCTCCCCGCAATGCAGAACGTTTCCAAATGGAAATGAACTTAAGCCTCGAAGGCATTGGTGCTGTGTTACAAATGGATGATGACTATACCGTTATCAAAAGTTTAGTAGCCGGAGGCCCGGCCGCAAACAGTGAAAAGTTATCACCTGAAGATCGAATTGTCGGTGTTGGCCAAAAAGATGGCGATGTAGTTGACGTTATCGGTTGGCGTTTAGATGATGTTGTTGACCTGATTAAAGGGCCAAAGGGCAGTGAAGTTGTTTTACAAATTTTACCGAAAAAAGGTGGTGCGAATGCTAAGCCTTTTGAACTGGTCATTACCCGAGATAAAATTCGCTTAGAAGATCGCGCTGCGACCTCAAAAGTGGTTGAGCCTAAAGAAGGTCAATATGCGGATCGTAAAATTGGGGTGATCCAGATCCCTGGTTTTTATATGAATTTATCTCAAGATGTAGCCAAAGAAATTACTCAACTTGAAAAAGACAATGTTGAAGGCATTATTATTGACCTTCGTGGTAATGGCGGCGGCGCGTTAACGGAAGCAACATTACTGACAGGCTTGTTTATTGATAAGGGTCCAGTGGTTCAAATCCGGGATGCCAATGGTGGTATTAATCAAAATAGTGATAACGATGGTGTCAGTGCATACAATGGCCCATTAACTGTGATGGTTGATCGTTATAGTGCATCAGCATCAGAGATTTTTGCAGCGGCTTTACAAGATTATGACCGTGCACTTATTGTGGGTGAATCGACCTTTGGTAAAGGAACCGTTCAGCAACATAAGAGTTTAGGTCGAATTTATGACATGTATGAAAAACCGATTGGTCACGTGCAATATACCATAGCTAAATTTTACCGTATTAATGGGGGCAGTACTCAGTTAAAAGGCGTCACTCCTGATGTGAGTTTTCCGACTGCATTAGCGCCTGGTGAATACGGCGAGTCAGAAGAGAAAAATGCCTTACCATGGGATAAAGTTCCAGTAGCTCAGTACAGCACGCTAGGAAATATTACCCCGATGTTGATCCAAAATCTTGATGCGAAGCATAAAGAACGGATCAGTAAAGATGTTGAGTTCAGTTATATTTATCAAGATATTAATGAGTTTAAAAAACATCATAAAGACAAAACGATATCGCTTGTTGAAAGCGAACGTATGGCCTCTCGTGAAGACGATGATAAGCGCGCTCTAGACCGGGCAAATGCTCGTAGAGTCCATGATGGTTTGGCTGCGGTAAAGTCTTTAGATGACATAGAAAAGAGCGATGACAGTAAGTTACCTGATGCCTTTTTAGATGAAACTGCTTATATTACACTCGATATGGCCGATGCTGAAAAAATGGCTAAAACAAGCCTAAAGTAATTTATGATAACTGTTAAAAAACGCGCTTAAGGCGCGTTTTTTATTAATCACAATAATTAATAATGATGCCAATTTTTTAAGTTTACACCCCAATATCATCAAACTGGCTTCAGTACTGTTCGACAAGGATCCTGTATGAATCAAGCTCAAGAAAAACACCTAAAAGATTATGCAAAGCCTGCCTTTACCATTTCCCATATTGATTTGAACGTTATTCTCGATGGTAAAAACACTAAAGCCACTGCTGTCAGCAAAGTGATCCGTAATGGCGATCATCAACATGATTTAGTGCTTGATGGTGAACAACTTTCACTTAGTTCGGTGAAGATTAACGGTGTGGCGGCAAATTATCGTCAACATGATAGCCAGTTGACGATCACCACAGAACAGACAGAATTTGAATTAGAGGTCATCACTTTACTCGATCCTGAGACTAACTCTAGTCTTGAAGGTCTTTACATGTCAGATGGTGCTTATTGCACCCAATGTGAAGCTGAAGGATTTCGCCGGATCACCTATTTCTTAGACAGACCCGATGTTCTGGCTATTTATACCGTGCGCATTGAAGCCGATAAACAAGCATGTCCTTTTTTGTTAAGTAACGGTAATTTAATTGATAAAGGCGAGATGCCACGTTCGGGTCGTCATTTTGTACAATGGCATGATCCATTTCCAAAACCAAGTTACTTATTTGCCCTCGTGGCAGGAGATTTTGATTTACTCAATGATACCTTTATCACGCTGTCTGGACGTGAGGTTAAACTGCAAGTATTTGTAGATAAAGGTAATCTACATAAAGCTAACCACGCAATGGCGTCATTGAAAAAAGCGATGAAATGGGATGAAACCCGTTTTGGTCTTGAGTACGACCTTGATATTTATATGATTGTTGCCGTTGATTTTTTCAATATGGGCGCCATGGAAAATAAAGGTTTGAATGTCTTTAATACCAAGTTCGTTCTGGCGGATAAAGCCAGTGCTACAGATGACGATTATCATGGTATTGAGTCTGTTGTTGCCCATGAGTATTTTCATAACTGGACCGGTAACCGAGTGACGTGTCGTGATTGGTTTCAGTTAAGTTTAAAAGAAGGCTTAACGGTTTTTCGCGATCAAGAATTTAGTTCCGATGTGGGTTCTCGCGCCGTAAATCGAATTCATGCTATCCGAGTGATGAAAAACCAACAGTTTGCCGAAGATGCCGGTCCTATGTCTCATCCTATTCGTCCTGAAAGCGTGATTGAAATGAATAATTTCTATACTGTGACGGTTTACGACAAAGGGGCTGAAGTGATCCGTATGATGCACACCATTTTAGGTGAGCAAGGTTTCCAAGCAGGGATGAAATGCTATTTTGAACGTCATGATGGCCAAGCGGTAACCTGTGATGACTTTGTTAATGCTATGCAAGACGCCAGCGGTAAAGATTTAACCTTATTCCGTCGTTGGTATAGCCAAGCCGGCACGCCTGTGGTGACAGTTAAAGACAGTTTTAATGCAGACAAGGGTGAGTATCACTTAACCGTTTCTCAGCAAGTAATGTCACAAGGCGTTAAGGGGCAAACACTTCATATACCGTTCAGTGTTGAATTATTGGACAGTGCAGGGCAATCAATTGTCAATAAAGTGCTTGATGTGACTAAAGCCAGCCAAACATTTGTGTTTGATGGACTGGACAATGCGCCTGTAGCCTCTTTACTACAAGACTTTTCGGCACCCGTTAAGCTGGTTTACGACTTTAGCATTGACCATCTTGTTCACCTTATGCGTTATGCCTCTAGCGAAGTGGCTCGCTGGGAAGCATCAGTACAATTAATCAGTCAAACCATATGGAACAACGTTGCTCAGTTGCAAAAGCAGCAAGTCATGATGGTTGATAATCGTGTTATTGAAGCATTCAGAGGTGTCATTTTAGACGCCAATATAGATCAAGCCTTAGTGGCTGAAATTCTCTCTATTCCTTCGGCCTCAGCATTAATAGAGCAGGTGGATAATGTTGATTTAGATGCATTGGCTAAAGCCAGAGAGTTTGTTATTGAAGAGCTCGCATCAGCTTGTGAAGATGAGTTATTGGTTCGTTATCGAGAGCTATTGCTTGTTGATAATGCCGGTGCGCGGGCATTTAAAAATATTGCCTTATCATTACTATGCCAAGTGACAGATACTCATGAATCATTAGTTGAAAAACAATACTATTCCGCTAGTAACATGACTGACAGCTTAGGTGCTTTGAAAGCGGCAGCTACGGCAAAATTAACCTGTTTACCTATGTTACTCAGCGACTTTGAGTCTACGTGGCAATCAACCCCATTAGTAATGGATAAATGGCTTACTCTGCAAGCTTTAGTCAATAGTGATGAGGTGATAGAACAAATTAAAACGCTGACCAAACATCCGAGTTTTAGTTTTTCAAATCCAAACCGTATTCGTTCATTAATTGGCGCTTTTGTGGCTGCCAATACCTATCAATTCCATCGTGCCGATGGTGAAGGGTATCGCTATTTAACCAAAATTTTAGTGAAATTGAATAAAACAAACCCACAAGTCGCATCACGAATGATCACGCCATTAATTCAGTTTGCAAAGTTTGATCAACAGCGCCAACAATTAATGAAACAGTGTTTAGTCGAATTAAAATCACTGCCAGATTTATCGACAGATTTGTATGAAAAAGTGACTAAATCGCTAGTAGAATAATGGTCGACATTCACGCTTATTTAGGGTGAATAATCGCGTGGCCTGAAATCGAAAAAAGGAGAGCTTGCTCTCCTTTTTTATGGAGTAAATTATGGATTTTTTGTTTTCTCTCAACGTGAGTTATGAAGCATTTCTACCTTATTACCAAGGACTTGCAGAAAAAGTGCAGGTAAGGGACCACCAAGGTCGTGTTTTGCACATAAATGGTAAGTATTTTAGACCTTATTTAACCCTTCAAGGCATCCACGGACAGTTTAAATTAGTCCTGAGTCCTGAAGGGAATTTTAAATCAATTACTAAATTATAGAGTATTTACTTCAAACGTTTGATTCATTAGTTATGTGTTAAGTAGCCGTCCTTGAATACTTATAAGTCTATGAAAATAAACTTTTTTCATTAATTGTGGAATGATTGTAATTTTATCGTCGTTGATAATTCAAATATAGGCCTGTTTTATTTGATCATATTTGGTCACACAGCGTTAATTTTCTTAAACATTTTCTTTTTTTTGACCTTGCTCAATATAGTTAAATGCTGTAACAATAGTGTTGCCTGTGGGCTAACAAGATGTTGGTTAAATTCCTATAACAACTAATCCAACAGGTTACGGAGATGAACTAAAATGAATATTGTTAAAAAAAGATTTAACAGGTCGACTCTCGCTTTGGGGGTGGTGTCGGCATTATGTTTGGGGATGAGTACTTCTGCTTCAGCGGTTTCATTTGATTGGGGTGATGTTCGGGGCACTTTTGATTCAACTTGGACTGTCGGCGCCAGCTGGCGTGTATCAGACCGTGATTGGAATGACCAAATCGGTAAGGTGAATCAACCACAATTTGATTGGTCAGGTTACTCTGCATTTGGTGGTGCATTTGGTTCAACCAAATATACCTCAGCGGAGATTTGGGAGCAGCCAGGTTCTTATTCAAGCAACAATGATTTAAGTAATTTACTGTATGCACAAGGTGATACCACTTCTGAGATCGTCAAAGGTCTTCATGAGCTGTCTTTAAAATATGAAAACTACGGCGTCTTTTTACGCGGTATGTATTTTTATGACCGTAAGCTAAATGACGGTGATTATGATTTTAATGATCCATTAACGGGCAAAGAATTTGATCCTTGTGAAGACAACAAAGCATCAGAAGTGCAATGTAAAGACATTCGCTTATTAGATGCATTTGTTTACGGTAACTGGAATTTAAACGACGGCGCAAATCCATTAAGTGTTCGCGTGGGTAACCAAGTGGTTTCTTGGGGTGAAAGTACCCTTATTTCTCACGGTATCGCTGAAATTAATGCTGTAGATTTAAACATCCTCAATGCACCTGGTGCAGAGCTTAAAGAAGCTTTCCGTCCGCAAGGTATGGTTTGGGCATCGTTAGGGCTAAGTGAGAACTTAAACCTTGAAGCATTTTATCAATATGACTGGCAACCAATTTGGGTCCCTACACCTGGTTCAAACTTTGCAACCAATGATTTCGCTGGTTTTGGCGGCTATAACCAAAATGCGCAATTGGGTTTCAACTCTAACCCAGACATCAACCAAGATTTCCTGATTTCTGAATACACACGTCTATATGACGCGGCGGCAGCGAGCGGATTTAATTCGGCTTATGCAGCTTATATGTTGTCGTATTCAACCAAAGCAGCTTTAGTTAAAGATGCTGCAGATCCAAGTGATGATGGCCAATTTGGGGTTAAGTTAGGTTATTATTCGCCAGAACTAGGTGAAACTGAATTTGGTTTGTATTACATGAACTACCATAGCCGTCGTCC
Organism: Shewanella sp. CAL98-MNA-CIBAN-0140; assembly: GCF_040309905.1. Classification (NCBI taxonomy): domain Bacteria; kingdom Pseudomonadati; phylum Pseudomonadota; class Gammaproteobacteria; order Alteromonadales; family Shewanellaceae; genus Shewanella; species Shewanella sp. CAL98-MNA-CIBAN-0140. The sequence continues at coordinate 63,628 of NZ_JBEOPI010000024.1, read as the reverse complement.
ACTTATTAGCGGTACAGCTTCTAATTTTACTGCCGGAGCTATTGGTCGTGATTATGGTCGTTTAGCACAAAGTGGTGGGGTTATTGACCGCGAGCTGTTGTTAAGCATGGAAACCTTTACTAAGTCACAAATTGTCTATCCTGAAGATATCCAATTGTATGGTTTTAGCTTTAACACCTTAGTGGGTGACACTTCCGTTGCCGGTGAAATTTCCCATCGTGTTGATGAGCCATTGCAAATAGATGACGTAGAGTTATTGTTTGCTGCTATGCCTCAGCAATTAGCTAACGCAGGACTCCGCCCTGATCTTGATGGTATTTCGCAACTGGATGTTCCTGATCCTGGTGAAACGGTTGATGGTTTCATTCTCACTGATACCACTCAAGCGCAAATGACCTTTACTCACTTGTTTGGTCCTACACTCGGTTTAGACAATTTGACCATGTTGGCGGAAGTGGGCGGCGTATGGGTCCATGATATGCCTGATTTTGATGAATTACGTTTAAATGGTCCAGGAACGGCTCGTTCTGGTGGTAATCCAGAAATGACCGGCATTATTGCGGCTGTGCATAATGGCCCAGAGACCAACCCATTCCCAACTGATTTTGCTTGGGGTTATCGTTTAGTGGCTAAAGCTGACTTTAACAATTTTTTTGCGGGTGTGAACATGTACCCAAGAATTATCTTCTCTCATGATGTTGATGGTATTACACCGGATCCGATGTTCTTATTCACCGAAGGCAGAAAATCTGTTGCTCTGGGAGTGAACTTTGATTATCAAAGTCGTTGGGGTGCGGATATTTCTTACAACAGCTTCTTTGGTGGGGTAGGAACAACAAATGCCATGACAGATCGAGATTACATCTCTTTCAACGTCAAGTATTCGATTTAAAAGGATAATTATAATGAAGAAACTGACGATATTATCGGCAGCAGTGATGATAGCACTGAGTGCACCTGCTGCGCTGGCGAAAGTATCACAAGCTGATGCAGACAAATTGGGTACATCATTAACGCCCTTGGGTGCTGAAAAAGCGGCTAATGCTGATGGTTCAATTCCTGCTTGGAGTGGTGGTATTAGTAAGCCTATTGCTGGGTACACTAAGGGCATGCATCATCCAGATCCTTTCCCGAGTGACAAAGCGTTATTTACAATTACTAATGCAAATAAAGCGCAATATGCTGAGTTTTTATCTCCTGGGCAGAAAGAATTATTTGAAGTATATCCAGATACTTACAAAATGAATGTGTATGAGAGCCGTCGTACTGCTGCAGTACCTCAATATGTCTCAGATGCGACCAAAGTCAACGCTGCCAGAGCTGAGTTAGTGTCTCAAGGCAACGGTATTACTGGCGCGACTATCGGTGTTCCTTTTCCTATCCCTGCTAACGGTCTAGAAGTCATTTGGAATCATATTCTACGTTTTCGCGGTGTTGATGTAGAAACGTATCGAAGCCAAGCAGCGCCAATGTCTAATGGTTCTTATACATTGGTAGAAACTGCTGAGGCAATTCGCTTTGAATATTCTCGCCCTGAAGTGACCCTAGACAAACTTAAAGAAACGAATACTTTGTTCTACTTTAAGCAGGTGGTCACTCAGCCAGCGCGTTTAGCCGGTACTGCGTTGTTGGTAAAAGAAACCATGGATCAAGAAGCGTTACCACGCCAAGCTTGGACCTATAACACTGGACAGCGTCGCGTTCGTAAAGCGCCTAACGTCGCTTTTGATACGCCAGGTACTGTGTCCGATGGATTGAGAACAACCGATGATTTCGATATGTTTAACGGTTCTCCAATGCGATATAACTGGGAGTTAGTCGGCAAAAAAGAACTTTACATTCCATATAATGATTATCGTTTACATTCAGATGCATTGAAATACGACCAAATTTTAAAACCTGGTCATATTAATCCTGAATATGCACGTTATGAAAAGCATCGCGTATGGGAAGTGAAAGCAACATTAAAAGAAGGAATGCGCCATACCTATAAGACCCGAGTGTTTTATATTGACGAAGATTCTTGGCAAATATCTGTAACGGATATATACGATAACCGCGATGAACTTTATCGTGTCGGTGTCGCTCATAGTATCAATTATTATGAAGTGCCTACTCTGTGGAGTACATTAGAAGTCTTCCATGATCTTCAATCACGTCGTTATTTAGCGATGGGTTTAGACAATGAAGGTCGTATGTACAATTTTGATGCATCACTTTCTGAAGCTAACTTTACCCCGGACGCATTAAGACGTGCTGGTATTCGTTAATTAGCCATAAATAAAAAAAGGGGCGTTTTACGCCCCTATAATAAATTGTAAAGGAAGTTTGTATGACGTTTAACATGCTTCGCAGTGTAGTGGCGATTGGGATTAGTGCATGTTTATTTACTACTTCAGTAGATGCTCAACTCGATCCTCTTTCTGTTCAAATTCAACCCTTAGCTCAATCCTCTTTATTACTTGATATTGCCAATGCGGGCGACACACTTGTTGCGGTAGGCCAACGCGGTAATGTATTGCGCTTAGAGAATAATCAATGGCATCAAGTTGCAACTCCAGTATTATCTCAGTTAACCAAAGTTTTTTTCTTCGATGAGAAACAAGGTTGGGCCGTCGGACATGATGCAACCATCATTCACACCCAAGACGGTGGATTAACGTGGTCTGTGCAGATGCAATCTGCTGACATTGAAAAACCCTTTATGGATGTGCGTTTCTACAGCCCTGTTGATGGTATTGCAGTTGGTGCGTATGGATTATTTTATCGCACCTCAGATGGCGGTAAAACATGGCTGGAAGAGTATCACCAAGAATTGCTCTTTGAAGAAGACGTATCCTATTTAAATGACCTTAAAGCCGAAAATGAAGCCTATTACTTATCTCAGCGATCGTTTTTATTACCTCATTTTAACCGTTTAATTCGTTTGCAAGATAATCGCTTGTTGCTTGTCGGTGAGCAGGGCATGGTAGCGGTATCGGATGATAATGGTCACACATTCTCAAAAACCAATTTTGACTATGATGGCTCAATGTTTAATGCCATTTCGGTTGGGGAAGATGTCTATGTAATGGGGCTTCGTGGTCATGTATTTAGGTCGGATTTAAGTCTATCAGAATGGCAACAAGTGGATTTACCTGTCCAATCATCAATCAATAGCGCACTTATTACACCTAGTAATGACCTTTACCTAGTCGGAAATGCTGGGATTGTGTTGTCTGTCGATGATGGTAAAGCAACCATTGTTACCAGACGTCAAGGTGAAAATATTGTCGCAATTGCCAAAGACAGTAAAGGCCAGTTATGGTTTGCCGGTTCTAAGGGACTGTTCCAGCTTGACTAACTCTTGGGTTAGATTGGACAATTAAAACAACAATAATAGGGCCGAAAAGATGTTAGAAAAACTGGTCAATGGATTTGAATCTCATTTATTCCGTAATCGGAAATGGGTCATAATTTCGTTTATTTTTATTACTATTTTTTTAGGGTATCAAGCCAGCCAATTAAAAATGGATGCGGCTTTTAGTAAAAATATCCCTCTCAATCACACTTACATGAAAACGTATACTAAACACCAGAAAGATTTTGGTGGTGCCAACAGCATTATGGTTGCGGTTGAAGACACTAGTGGCAATATATTCAATCCGGAATTTTTTGATGCACTGAAAAATGTACACGATCAATTATTTTTTATTCCGGGCGTAGAACGTTCTCAGGTTAAGTCTCTCTTTTCACCTTCAACTCGGTTTACCGAAGTCGTTGAAGATGGCTTTGCTGGCGGTCCGGTTATCCCGGCGGACTTTCGTAATGACGAGTACAGTCTTAACGTTGTGCGTAATAATATCGAAAAAGCCGGTATTGTTGGCCGACTCATTGGCAATGATTATACCTCTGCCATGGTATCTGCACAGTTAATGGAGTTTGACCCGCAAACAGGTAAAGCCATTGATACTATTGCGTTTGCTAATCAGTTAGAACAAGAGCTTCGTGGCAAGTTTGAAAACGATAAAATTAAGATTCATATCATCGGTTTTGCAAAAATGGCAGGGGATGTTGCAGAAGGCGCCAAAGGCGTTCTGCTGTTCTTTTTGATAGCCATTGCCATTACCGCTGTGATGGTGTACTTATTCTCAAAATCGATAATGCTAACCATATTGCCATTAATGTGTAGTTTGGTTGCGGTATTTTGGCAATTAGGACTCTTAACTGTGGTCGGATTTGGCTTAGACCCCATGTCGATTTTAGTGCCATTTTTAGTGTTTGCCATTGGTGTCAGCCATGGGGTGCAGATGATCAATGCTGTACGTCGTCGTGTGCTTGATGGCCAAACAACGAAAGCGGCGTCTGCATCGGCTTTTCGCAGTTTATTAGTGCCCGGTGGGGTTGCGCTATTATCAGATACGGTCGGCTTTTTAACCTTACTAGCCATTGATATCGGTATTATTCGAGAGTTGGCAATTTCTGCATCATTAGGCGTAGCAGTCATTATTTTAACCAACCTTATTTTGTTACCTTTGGTGATTTCATATTTTGAATTACCGGTTAAACAAGATAAGCCACAGAAACGTCAAAAAATCGAAAAAATGTGGCGTGGACTGTCTAAGTTTGCTACCCCTAAATATGCTGTAGTGGTATTGATTTTGACAGCCATACTCTATGTGGTTGGTTTTCAGCAAGCTTCAAAAATGAAAATTGGTGATTTACAGGGTGGGGCACCTGCACTGCATCAAGATTCACGTTATAACCAAGATACCTTCTTTATTACCAAACACTTTTCGATTACAACCGATGTAATGTCAGTGATTGTAGAAGCCAAACCTGAGGCTTGTACGTATCATTCCGTGTTAAGTCAAATTGATCAATTTGAGTGGATGGTAGCTAATACACCTGGGGTTGAGTCAACGGCGAGTTTGGCGTCGATTGCGAAAAAAGTGAATGCTGGGTTTAACGAAGGTAATCCGCGTTGGGAAATTTTACCTCGTACCACCGCGAGTTTAGTGCAGGCTGTTGGCCAAGTGCCAACAACGTCAGGTTTGCTCAATGGTAATTGTTCAGTGATGCCAGTGTACTTGTTCTTAACCGATCACAAAGCTGAAACCATTGAGGTTGTGGTTAATAAAGTCAAGGCCGTTGCCGCACAGCTTAACTCTGACACACTACAATTTAAGCTGGCATCAGGTCCAGTAGGTGTCATGGCGGCCACAAATGAAGCCGTGAGCGAAGCTCAGCTACCCATGATGTTATATGTTTACGGTGCCGTGTTTGTATTGTGCTTAATTAGCTTTAAATCACTCAAAGCGACTATTGCGGTGATTATCCCGCTTTATGTGGTATCGACATTAGCGCAAGCGTTAATGACAATGCTTGATATTGGTCTAGCGGTCAGTACCTTACCCGTTATTGCACTGGGTGTAGGTATTGGTGTCGATTACGGTATTTATATCTTGTCGACGATGTCCAATAAACTCAGTAATGGCATGCCGGTGCAACAAGCGTATTTTGAAGCATTAGTTGAGCGCGGCAGTGCGGTTATCTTTACCGGCTTGACGTTAGCCATTGGAGTGAGTACTTGGTTCTTCTCAGACCTTAAGTTCCAAATGGATATGGGAATTTTGCTTACATTTATGTTTTTAGTGAATATGTTAGGAGCAATTATTATTCTACCAGCACTTTCAGCTATGTTTTGGCGAAAAAAGTAGCTAAAACATATGATTAAATAAAAAAGGGAGCTTAGCTCCCTTTTTTATTTTGCATAGTTACGCTATGCAAACGACTTAAATGTCATTTTAAACACTAATCTATGCTGTCTACTAAATTTATAGAGGATGTACCACTAAAATTTTCCTCGATATAGCAGCAATTTAGTAATAAACTTTGCACAAGATCTCAGATATGAGTTTCTTTTGTTAAACAAAACGGTTATTGACGTGATATACACAAAATGACTCGGACCGACAGAATCAACAAGCCGAAACATCCATATAATTATAAGAGCGCTGCCATAGACGCTTAAGGAATCTGCACCATGGCCTTGAAAGATGCAATGCCTTCAGTACTACTGGAAAATGTAGTCAATTTAATTTACACAAAAATCCCTCATTCTCAAGCCAAACAAGTTGAGCAATTTGCTAACTGCCTCTATGCCCAAATGTCAAAAGACGATCTCAATGCCCGTAATGACAGTGATTTGTATGGTGCCGTAGTGAGCCTTTGGAATGCACTGAATAAAACGGCACAGGACAAAACACACATTCGTGTATTTAATCCTAGCCAAGCCAAACATGGTTGGCAGTCAACTCATAGCATTATTGAGGTTATCCAACTTGATATGCCTTTCTTGGTTGACTCGCTCTCAATGGCGTTAAATCGAATGGGCATCACAGCTCATGTGATGTTGCATACGCCATTAGCGGTCGTGCGTGGTAATAACAAGGTGACAGATGTGTCATTTGTGAATGACGCGACAGATGGTAGCAATAATGTGGCGGTATTCTTGGTCGAAATTGACAAGCAAAATAGTGATGCTGACATTAAGGCCATCGAAAAAGAAATACAAACAGTACTTGCTGATGTCACTGCATCGGTCAATGATTGGCAATTAATGTCTGCTACATTAACCGAGACTATTAAGCAATTACCTTCACGTCCGTTTCCTGGTGAGAAAGCTGAACTTCAAGAGTCGATTGATTTCTTGAACTATTTGAACAACCACCATTTTACTTTGCTTGGCTACCGTTATTATGATTTAAAACGCGTTGAAGGCGATGTTGAGCTTGTTCCTAATATTGAATCTAGCTTAGGACTAATGAACCGTTCAAAAACCTCACACAGTGAGCGTGGTTTATTACTCTCAAGTTTATCTGATTCTGCTCGTAAAGAGGCATTAGATGAAAGCTTACTCGTTCTCACCAAAAGTTCTGCTAAAAGCCGTGTGCATCGTCCGGCTTATGTTGACTATGTCGGTGTTAAACGCTTCGATAACAAAGGCAATGTCATTGGTGAAGATCGCTTCATTGGTTTATATGCTTCCAATCTTTATAACCGGAGTCCTCGTGAGATCCCATTACTGCGCGAAAAGGTTCAGCGGATCTTGGCCCGTTCAGGGCTAGCACCACGCTCACATGATTACAAAGCGTTAATGAACATCCTTGAGAACTTACCTCGCGATGAGTTAATTCAAGCGAAAGATGATGAGTTATCGGACATTGCTTATGGCGTGCTTGAAATGCAAGACCGCGATAAATTAAAGCTGTTCGTGCGTAAAGACGGTTATGGTCGTTTCTTATCGTGTTTAGTGTATGTGTCCAAAGATCGTTACAACACTAAATTACGTCAAGATACTCAACGCATTCTGGCACAGCATTTCCAGAGTAATGAAGATGTTGAGTTCACAACCTATTTCTCAGAGTCAACCTTGGCTCGAACTCACTATATTATCAAAGTTGATAATAACAATATGGATGTTGATGTGATTGCCATTGAAAAAAATCTTATTGAAGCTGCTCGCTCGTGGGATGATAAATTGCACACAGCGTTAAATAATACTGTTGGGGAACAAGCCGGTACTGGCTTAACCAAACGTTATTTAAATACGTTCCCACCTAGCTATAAAGATGATGTATTACCTAGCTCTGCTGTTGTCGATATGCAACATTTAGAAGCATTGGATGACGATCACAAGTTAGGCATGTTGTTCTATCAACCACAAGAGTCGGCGTTAAACAACAATAAAGTTCGTTTAAAACTGTTCCATAAAGACGAACCTATTCACTTGTCCGATGTATTGCCAATGCTTGAAAACTTTGGCTTACGGGTGATTAACGAACGCCCGTATGAAGTCAAAACCAATGACGGTGCGACATTCTGGATTTTAGACTTCTTAATGACAGTGCAGGGCGCGGCAACAGAAAACCTAGCCGACAGCCAAGACCGTTTCCAAACGGCATTGTTGCAAGTTTGGCAAAAGAAACTGGAAGATGACGGTTTTAATCGTATCGTACTGTCAACCGGTTTAAGCGGTCGTGAAGTGTCTATTTTACGTGCTTATGCTAAATATATGCGTCAAATTGATGCGACATTTAGTCAGTCTTACATTGAAGAAACTTTCAGCCGTTATCCTAAACTAGCGGACTTATTGGTGAAGATGTTCATCCGTAAGTTTAATCCTAAGTTAAAAACCCGGACGTTAAGCAAGTTCCTTGAACAAGTGAACCTACAACTTGATGATGTTTCAAGCTTGGATGATGACCGCATTATTCGTCGTTATTTAGATTTAATTAACGCCACAATGCGTACTAACTTCTACCAAACGGCTGCAAATGGCCTAGCAAAAGATTACCTTTCGTTTAAGTTTTCGCCAATCTTGATCCCGGAAATGCCTAAGCCGTTACCTAAGTTTGAGATTTTCGTGTATTCACCTCGTGTTGAAGGTGTGCATTTGCGCGGAGGTAAAGTGGCCCGTGGTGGTTTGCGTTGGTCAGATCGTCGTGAAGATTTCCGTACCGAAGTACTCGGTTTAGTAAAAGCACAACAAGTGAAAAACACCGTAATTGTCCCTGTTGGTGCAAAAGGTGGCTTTGTCTGTAAGCAACTGCCAACCGAGGGAGGCCGTGAGGCATTCTTCACTGAAGGGCAACAATGTTACCGCATCTTTATCCGTGCGTTGTTAGATATTTCTGACAACATTAAAAACGGTGAAGTGGTTCCGCCAGTCGATGTTGTTCGCCATGACGAAGATGATGCTTATTTAGTTGTTGCAGCCGACAAAGGCACCGCGACCTTCTCCGATATTGCTAACGAGATTGCGATTGAATATGACTTCTGGTTAGGTGATGCGTTTGCCTCTGGTGGCAGTAACGGTTATGACCACAAGAAAATGGGTATTACTGCTCGTGGTGCATGGGAATCAGTGAAGCGTCATTTCCGTGAGATAGGCGTAGATTGTCAAACTACACCCTTTAGCTGTGTCGCCATTGGTGATATGGCGGGTGACGTATTTGGTAACGGCATGTTGTTATCGGAACAAACTCAATTGGTTGCTGCATTTAACCATATGCACATCTTTATTGACCCTACGCCAAAGATTGCAGAAAGCTATGCTGAGCGTCAGCGTTTGTTTGTGTTACCTCGCTCAAGCTGGGAAGACTACAACGCGAAACTGATATCTAAAGGCGGTGGGATATTCCTACGTGCTGCCAAGTCAATTAAATTGACGCCAGAAATCAAGCGAATGTTAGACACTGACAAAGACGCCATGACCCCAAGTGAACTAATGAAAGAACTACTGAAAATGCCAGTAGATTTGATTTGGAACGGGGGGATCGGTACCTATGTTAAATCGAGCAAAGAATCGCATTCTGAAGTCGGCGACCGTGCTAATGATACTTTACGGGTTAATGGTAAAGAAGTTCGTGCCAAAATCATTGGTGAAGGCGGTAACTTAGGTTGCACTCAATTAGGCCGTATTGAATATTGCGCTAATGGTGGCCGCATGAACACTGACTTTGTGGATAACGTTGGCGGTGTAGATTGTTCCGATAACGAAGTTAACATTAAGATTTTCTTAAACACCTTAGTGGCAGAAGGTGAGTTAACCGTTAAACAGCGTAACCGTTTACTTCAAGACATGACCGACGAAGTCAGCGAGATTGTGATCCAAGATTGTAAAAGTCAAACCCGTACTATTTCAGTGACACAAGTCGATGGTGTGTCGCAGTTGAAAGAACAAATTCGTTTTATTCAGTATCTTGAAAAAGATGGCAAACTTGATCGTGCACTTGAATTTTTACCAACAGATGACGATTTAGCTGAACGTTTAGCCAATGGCCGAGCGCTAACTCGTCCTGAAATATCGGTATTAGTCGCGTACGCTAAGATGGTACTTAAAGAGCAATTAGTGACCCCTGAAATCACTGAAGATGCTTTTTTAAGTAAGTTGCTCGTCGCTTATTTCCCTAAAAAATTACAAGCTAAATACGCTGACAAAATGACCGCGCATCCTCTACGAGGTGAAATTATTGCAACATCTTTAGCCAATGAATTGGTTAATGACATGGGCTTTAATTTTGTACAACGTATGCAAGATGAGACCGGTGCAACAGTTGCTGAAGCGGCAATTTGTTATACTATGGCTCGAGAAATCTTTGGCCTTGACGAGTTAACCGCTTCAATTAGTGATTTGAATGGCGTAATACCTGCAGTAGTGCAGGGTGAAATGTTACATCAGTTACGTCGTAATATGCGCCGTGCGTGTCGTTGGTTTATCCGTCATCGTAATCGCGCTCATAATATTGATCAAACCGTTGCGTTCTTTAAGCCCGTGTTTGAACAGCTTAAAGCCAATGTCGATCAATATATGATAGCGGCTGAAGTGAACGTTATGTCTGCCGAGATTAATGCGCTGACCAACGAAAATGTTCCTCAAGCCGTCGCAGAAGTTGCGGTGAAAATGAGTACATTATTCTCTGCGTTAGACATTGCACAAATTGCTCAAATTGAGAATAAGTCAGTTGAACTGGTATCAGAAACTTACTTCAAACTCGGTGCTAAAGTTGAGTTACATTGGTTCTTAGAACAAATCAGTGCCCAACCTGTTGCTAACCATTGGCAAGCACTTGCCCGTGCGGCATTCAGAGAAGAACTTGATTGGCAGCAACGTGCTTTAAGCTCTGCAGTATTACGGACTTGTAGTGATACTTGTGATGCAGATAGTGTGATTAATCAGTGGATTGAACAAAATAAGTCTTTGCTCGAAAGATGGTATCACATGCTAGCGGATTTTAAGGTTTCTCAAACCCATGAATTTGCGAAGTTCTCAGTCGCCTTACGAGAACTGAACTTACTGATTTTGCATTGCGAAAGTCAGAAGTAGTTTTTATAATGTGAATAAACCCTGGCGATTGCTGGGGTTTTTTTTAGGTCTAGGAGAAAACATGTTTTACAAACTTGCACAAAAAGTAATGTTTCAGATGGACCCTGAGTTAGCTCATAATCTAGCGATTGGCAGTTTGAAAATTACCGGAAACAATCCGTTAAATTGTTTTTATCGTCAACAGGTTAAATCTGCTCCAGTAACCTGTATGGGGCTCACTTTTCCTAACCCTATTGGTTTAGCTGCAGGTATGGATAAAGATGGCGAGTCAATTGATGCTTTTCATGCTATGGGCTTTGGTCATATTGAAGTCGGGACGGTAACGCCACGTCCGCAAGCGGGTAATGATCAACCACGTTTGTTTCGATTAAAACCTGCCAAAGGGATTATTAATCGTATGGGCTTTAATAATAAAGGTGTCGACAATCTGGTTCGTAATATGATGGCTAAGAAATCTGACATTATGGTTGGTGTGAATATAGGTAAAAACAAAGATACACCAGTAGAACAGGGTAAAGATGACTACCTGATCTGCATGGAAAAGGTTTATCAATATGCCAGTTATATTGCCGTTAATATTTCTTCTCCTAACACCCCAGGTTTACGTTCAATGCAATACGGTGAGTTACTTGATGACTTATTAAGTTCAATTAAAGCCAAACAAACTGAGTTAGCCGCTAAACATGGTAAATATGTACCTGTGGCGTTAAAGATTGCTCCTGACTTGACCTCAGACGAAATTAAAGCGATTGCCGATTCACTGTTGAGTCATCAGTTTGATGGTGTCATTGCGACCAACACCACATTAAGCCGAGATAATGTTACCGGTTTAAAAAATGCACAAGAAACAGGCGGATTGAGTGGTAAACCTTTGGCTGACTTATCAACTCAAGTGATCAAGCAATTATCGATCTATTTACAAGATAAGATCCCGATCATTGGTGTGGGTGGGATCAATAGTGCGGCAGATGCCTTAGCCAAATTTGACGCGGGTTCAGCCATGGTGCAGATATACACGGGTTTTATTTATCAAGGACCTAAACTGATTGATCAGATCGCTAGGGCTTACTGTACAAAATAGCATCTAAAACACTAGGTTATTGATCAAAAATCATGCCGCGATCGAATTTTAGATCGTTCGATCGCGCTAACACTATGAAATTTATGTTATATTTTTTATTTAAATTTTGATATTGCGTGAAATATAATCTATTATAAATATGTGTTTAACATTTAGGTGTAAATAGTCATGTTATTAATGCCAAATAAGGACTGGCATTGGGAATACAATGAAAGCTTAAACCAATTAAGTATTTCATTAGGTTCCGAGATGGAGTTCTTAACCCCATATAAAACAAAATTATTAATTCCTGATGCACTAACGGCTAAGGAATTTACCCTTGAACACGCAAAATTTTATATTAACATGCTCGAAACCTTACCTAAGGTTTTACATATCTCTGATGCAGGTATTGTACAAACCGCACTAAATGCCACCGCCGCCCATTTTTTATTACAATCGCAAATGCCAAAGTCTTGGTTTTTTGACGTGAGTGATGAATGTGTTTATTGCGATGTGGGTAAGTTATTTCAACTTAATTGTGGCTACTCTAAAGTATTAGGATTAGTGGTTGAAAATGGCTTACAAGCTGCAACCGTGATGATTTTATCGCAATACTGTCAGTTATCAGAAAATAAATCATTAGTGCAATTTGATACTATAAAAGTGATGCATAATCGTTTACATCCACTGCGTAAAGCTAAACAAGTTGTCGCAGCATAGTTAAGTTTATTGGTTTGATTTATTACCGCTAATTACCATTTTCAATGGCAACATGCTCTACATTACTTTCCCAAACAGGCTCTTCGCCTAGTCTCATTTTTGTTGTCTCAACAAATATATTCAATAGTGATGTTGTGTTTCTATTTGGATTGATAGCATTACCAGCGCCATCATAATCACTTAATTTGATAGCCTTGCAATAGTTGCATCAATCCACGTTCATTGATGTGTTTGTCCAACATGTAATGCCCTAACATTCTGCAACTTAGGCCAGATTTAATTGTATCTAAAATGAGCTCTTGTTGCTTGAGCTGATAGTGCCCTTTGCACTCCCTTCATTAATCTTGATCCATTATGGGATGAATACTAATAGGCACGTTAATTACACCCGCCTATTATGAATAACATAAACTGCCGCCAATATATTCTATTCAGCATCAAATTTTAGTCTCGCTCTATTGATAATCAATTGTGGCGGATTTAGGATCATCATTTGATAGCAGACTGATTTATTGGTTATTAAATCAGAGTGTTTTTGTATGACCAATACTAAATTCGATGTTATATCTGTCATCTATTACTCAGTGAGCTTGCGTATCGGTAGACTACCAAAACAATTTACTGGTTTTTTTACGCCTTGTTGACTAAATAGTGTTGGATTAATGCTGTGTAATAAGCCTTTTGGTAGTGGCTAAAATAATGCCATTATACTGAGAGTGTCAGATGAATATATAAGCTAGTTATAGCATGATGATCCGCATCCGCGACCTAATTCACATTTTTACTGGGTTAACATTGTGCTGATTAATGATTTCGGAAAATTATTGAATCTTTGCAGCATCATCTGGGCTTGTTATCACGATGCTGCGATTTTTGGCTAAACTCAGCTCATTTTACGGATCATGCTGATCGGAGCAATACGCAGCAGCCAATGTAACATTGCCCACGGATAACTTGGCACATAGGCATTAGCCTTTTCTTTTTGGATGGCCTTTACCAAGGCTTTACAACCCGTCTCAGTGTCGACAATAAAGGGGACTGTCTTCACTTTCTGGTTAATTTCACTGCGAATGAAACCGGGATGAACACAAGTGACTTTTATTGGGGTATCCATAACATCAATGCGCATACCTTCAGACAATGAGGTTAAGGCTGCTTTGGTGGCGGCGTAAACGGTCATGGCACGTCTAAAACCACGTACTGCACTGATGGATGACATGGTCACTAGGTGGCCATTATTTTGTTCACGGAATATAGCCATTGCGGCTTCACATTGGGCAATAGCGGCAATAAAGTTGGTTTGCGCAGTTTGTAAGTTGGCTTCAAAAAAAACCGTCCCAATTGAAGCCCCTTTGCCCATACCTGCATTAACGATAACACGGTCCAGTTGTCCTAACTCTTGTTTAAACTGACTAAACACCTCAAAGACTTGTGGGTGGTTGTTCACATCAAGGGACTTAATTAACACCTTGATATTAGGGTTAATGGCCAATAGTTCTTGTTTTAATTGTTCAAGGCGGTCCATTCGTCTGGCGCACAAGGCTAAATTATAGTCTTGCTTGGCAAATTCAATTGCCATGCCGCGCCCTAAACCCGAACTCGCCCCTGTTATCAATATATTTGTCCGTTTCATCATCTGCTCTTTTTATTTTATAATAGTTATTTATATAGTGATTGTCGTTAATGATTGTCTTTAATCTTTATGGCTCTGGGTAAATAAAACTCTAGGTGATTTAATTATTAAATCAAACTGTGTAAATGTCGCTGTTCACCACCAAAAAAACTATGCTCATTCATAGTGATTAAGCTTAATCGTTGTTGTTTTAGCTGTAATTGAGTCACGCTGCAATTAACTAATTGTTTATTGATATTAAAGAACTGGATTTCTGGTATTGATAAAACCTGCATAATAGCAGTACTTATTACGCCGCCAGAGGTGAACACAAATACCGTGTCATCTTGTTCTGTCTGAGTGGTGAGTTGTTGTAAGCCACTGGCCACTCTCTGGCTAAAGTGCTGCCAAGATTCGCTGTAATCATGAGCATTAGGTGCTTGTTGCCATTGTAAAATGGCTTGGCTAAATAACTCAACAAATGCTCTCGTAGGTGAAGCTTGCTGGTGAAGATACTGCTTCATGGCTTCTGGTTTGGCTAATTCTGGGCGATAGACTGCAATCACGTTTTCATGATTAAACTCATTCCACTTTGCACTGATCTGTAATGGGTCGTGTAAAAAGGGGGGTGATAAGGTGGCTAAGCACGCATCACGAGTTTGTTGATGGCGGGTCATGTTGCCACAAATAACACGATTTGGGCGAATAGTGCGTTGATTAAAATGTTCGGCCAAGAGCCTAGCTTGGGTACGTCCTAAGTTCGACAAGTTGTCGTAATTATGGGCGCCAAAACTGGCTTGGCCGTGACGGATTAAATAAATGTTCGCCATGGTTATCCTTTTTGTTTCATTGCACGTTTGCAACGCCACATTAAATAATGAGACAAAATCCAAAACGGTTTAAACGCCGGATTACGAGTTTGCTTGTGGAGGTAGCGATAATAAATTTGTTGCACAATACCCGCTAAACGGAACAAACCAAACACTGCATAAAAGCGGAAATCATCAATGATGATATCCATTTTATCGCAATAATATGCAACCACTTGTTGACGCGTTAGCATGCCGTCAAGATGTGTCGGTTGGCGGCGGGTCATCTGCGCTAAAAAATCATCATCCGCTTCAACCCAATAGGCTAGGGTGTTGCCTAAATCCATCAACGGATTGCCGAGCGTGGCAAGCTCCCAGTCTAATATTCCTTTCACCTTGCCTATGTTATCGGGGTCTAACACTACGTTATCAAACCGAAAATCATTGTGGGTTAAACAAATGGTTGTTTGTGCGGGTTTATGCTGTTGTAACCAAGCCATAACACGTTTCCTGAGGGTGCATTCCATATTTTAGCTTGAGCATAGCGCTGGCTCCAACCATCAATTTGGCGCAGGGTGTACCCTTCGCCTTTTCCTATGTGATTAAGACCAGCGGCCTCAATGTCAACGTTGTGCAATTCGATCAAACATTCACATTGGTGCACATCGTTGTGGTTTGTTGTTTATCGACTTTTAAGCCTTTAGGTCATTACCTTGTGATTGTGTCAGTAACCAAAACGGCTTATTGTTTTCGCCTTTAAAGGTTATGTCAGTCACTTGCGATGCATTAATCTGTGACTTATCAAAGCGCTTGTCCATGATTTTCCATGGGGGTAATTGGGTACGTAAACTACTGCCAAGATTCGTTTTAAAAAAACAGGCCATAATCTGCATACATTGATATTGTCATCGCAAAGCTCTAAGTGCAATGTTTCTGACTGCGGCACCACCGCGGCTTTTGAGACGTTATAGTTCGACATAAAAGGAATGGGGGAGGTTAAGGCGGCTTGTGATAACAGATATAGCGCGACAGTTAACCAATGGGGAAGTGGATTTTGCCATTGATGTGACTCGAACTGTTAATTTCCTTTTAGCCCATAAAAGCTCCTTTCTGATCCTTTTTGTGTGTTGATTGACCGCCGATGTCATAGTATCAATGTCATAGTATCGATGTGGTGGTGAATCATTTATAAGACTGTAGCAGAAGGTGACTGAGTGACAAGGTGTGAAATTGCCAATGCTTTGTTGAATGACCGTTATCAACTCGATTGGCCGATTGCTGATGTTAAGGTCACTAGATCTGTTGGGTTAGCGTCACGACACAGTAGTGATATAGTCGACTATCGGCTAATTGAACCCGCCACTGCGGCACGGTATCATGCCCGAAAACGGGCAAGGAGAATACGGTAACCCTTAGATGATAAAAAATTAAATAACTGATTATTATATTTATTTTTATATAAATATTGATAATTGCCTTGTAAACAACAATTAACCGACTGAGTACACTTTAGGCTTCTACTATTGTTGCCTAGCCTGAACCAACATAAATTCCAATTCTAATATCAAACCAGCCTAATAATAATAATAATCAAATGGTGCCTATATGAACCCAACCAATATGTTTTTTCGCAAAACGACCATTGCTAACCGTTTACTGGGGATGTTGGCATTAGCTATTATTGCCACGATTGTGGTTTTTTGGTTTTCATTAACCCGAGTTGAAAACGTGTTAATTAACGAAAAAGAAGCCAAACTGAATGCTTTGGTTGACGTCGCTACCACCATAGCAGACAAATATTATCAAGATGCGCAGTCTGGGATCATCACTGAAGATGAAGCTAAAGTCATGGCCTTGGCGGCAATCGATAAGTTGAGATATTCGGGCAATGAATATTATTTCAGCATTGATACTCAAGGGGTAATGATCCAACATCCTTTTGCCAAGAAACTTGTCGATACCAACGTGTTATCAATGAAAGACCCAAACGGTGTAAAACTGTTCGCACAGATGATCCAACGGACAGAGCAACAGGATTTTGCCCGGGTGGATTACATGTGGAACAAACCACAGCAAGAGCAAGCTAGCCCGAAAATGTCCGTGGTCAAGCGTTTTAGACCTTGGGGCTGGATCATCGGTACAGGTATTTATGTTGATGATATTCAAGCCGACAAAAACCATTTTATTACCCAATACTTAATATTACTCACGTTAGTTTGGTTACCAGTCATTTTGCTACTGTTTTTTATTATTCGAAGTATCTCTGTACCTATGATGGAAACCATCAACGCGTTTAAAAATATTGCTAAAGGTGAAGGGGATTTGACCTTACGTTTATCTGAAGAGGGAAATGATGAACTCAAACATATTGCGCATCATTTCAACGTATTTATTAATAAAATCCAGAACGTTATTGTATCGGTGAGTCAGTCGGTTGATGAATCAAGCCGTTTAGCCAAAAACATGTCAATCATTGCACAACAAGCCAATCAAATTTCGACCAATGTACAAGCCGAAACGGCAAATGTTGCGACCGCCATTAATCAAATGTCAATGACCGCATCTGAAGTGGCTTCTAATGCACAATTAGCCGCAGACAGCACCCATCATGCTGACACTGAAGCAGATAAATCTGCTACCGTGGTTGATAACGCGATGCAAAAAATTTCAGAACTATCCAATGAGTTGGCGACAACAGAAGATGTTGCAAAAGGCTTACAAGTGAGTTCCGGTCAAATTGGGCAAATTCTTGATGTGATTGTGGGCATTGCCGATCAAACTAATTTACTCGCTTTGAATGCCGCTATCGAAGCGGCTAGAGCCGGCGAGGCGGGTCGGGGTTTTGCGGTTGTTGCAGATGAAGTTCGTACTCTTGCTAGCCGAACCCAAGCTTCAACAAGTGAAATTAATCTTATCGTCGACGCAATCAGAAGTGCCATTAACAGTGTTAATGCCTCTGTTGCCAGAGCCAAAATAAAATCATCCGAAACGGTCAATGAAGCTCAGCAAGTTGTTGGTGCGCTTGATAATATTAAGTCTTCAATTGAGCAAATATCGCAAATGAATGTTCAAATCGCTGCTGCGACAGAAGAGCAAAGTACGGTTATAGCAGAGCTCAATATGAATATTACCCGTATTAATGACATGTCATTAGAAAATAGAACTCAAAATGAGCTCATTAATAATGGCAGTATGGATATTGAACAAGGTGCGATTGAGTTGCATGAGCTTGTGGATCAATTTAAGGTAAAATAACAGCTTGCTCATCGGGCTGATTGATTCAATTAGCCCGATTGATATGGTGATATTCTATAACGAAATTGACACAGTTAGTTCATCAATATTAACGTGATAATTGCACCATAATATTGATGACATCTTGATACGAGATATTGTATTTGCGTGAAAGATTAATGATTTTAGTTTTATAAGTTTGAATATGCTCTTGTTTAAGTAAGCCTATTTGTTTTTGTTCAACAATAGAATTTACCGTATCTTGCAAGATTAATAAGCGGCGCAAACTAAAGTCCAACGAATCAATATACGCCGTCATTTGCTGTTTATTACGCGCATTTCCAAGGTTTGTTGTGGTGCGTTGTTCGAAGTCTAACTCATCAAACGCATCCATCATTTGTTGTAAATTTAAATCTTCACTCATAAGTATGATTTTTTACGTTATTTTTGGAAATTATATGCATTTTTATCGAATAAGTCACTCTTTAACTTAGTTTGTGGATAGGTTCATAGACTAAGTTAACAGTACTTTTTTGAGTATAATAATGTATCGTTAACAAAACTTGTTGAATTGCCTAATAATTAGTAATCTAAGATTCAGATTTTCAAGGAGGACTTATGTTAGATCTATTACCGGACTTATTCGATCATTACCCTGAACAATTAATATTATTGTCTAATCCATGGCAATCCTTTGGTGCCAAGCCTATATTTTATGGTGAAGTGGTGACCGTAAAATGCTTTGAAGACAATTCCAAGGTAAAATCTGAATTAGCTAAAAATGGGCAAGGAAAAGTATTGGTTGTTGACGGTGGTGGTTCAACCAGACGTGCGCTACTTGGTGACATGATCGCTCTAAATGCATGTAAGAATGGCTGGGAAGGTATCATTATTAATGGTTGTATTCGTGACGCTGGAACCATCAACACCATGCAAATTGGCGTGCAAGCTTTAGGCACTAATCCAATTAAAACGGATAAAAAAGACGTAGGTGAAGTCAATGTAAAAATTGAGATTGCGGGTGTCAGTATTTTTCCTGGAATGATGATCTACGCTGATTTAAATGGTGTTGCTGTCAGTAGACAGGCATTGGATTTAACTATTTTAGCTTAAAATAGCGACAGACAAGGAAGAGCAAAATGAAAGTAATAAAGTGGTTTTTAGCGATAGTGCTAACCTTAGTGGTAGGTGTGACAGTCTATCTGACAATGTTTTTCGATTTAAATAATGTTAAACCGCAAATTGTCGATGCCGTAAAGAAACAAACTGGCCGCGACTTACAAATCACCCAAGACTTAAGTTGGAGTGTGTTTCCCTCTTTAGGAATAAAGCTCGGGGGTATTTCGTTATCTAATCCAGATGGGTTTACGCCTGCATCAATGCTTGATGTTAATGAGGCAGTGGCCAGTGTGGCACTGATGCCATTGTTTAGCCAACAGATTGAAATTGATTTATTAAAGCTAGACGGATTAACACTACATTTAGTGACTCAAAAAGACGGCAGAACCAGTTTTGATGGATTGGCGGCAAAAACCACTGCAGACAAGCCAAAAGCGACAGCAAGTAGCGACACAAAAGCAAAATTGTTGCAGACGTTGGACATTGGCGGCATTGAACTGACCAATACCAATATTAATCTCATTGATATGGCCAGCAATACCACCCAGACCTTCAGTTTAAAAAGCTTTACCTTAGGTCAATTCAGCCTAGGTCAATTCGCTGATTTTGCTTACGAGTTTTCTGCGACGCTTCCTGATATGCAGTTAACATCATCTGGCCAGGGTAAAGTTAAAGTCGACCAAGCATTAAAGAATGTCACTATTAATGATTTTGCTATGGTACACAAAGCCCAAGGCGACAGCTTACCGGGAAAAGCGGTTACCGCAGAGCTCACTACACAAATGACGCTGGCATTAGATGCCAAAACCATAGCGCTGCAATTGACCAAAATATCAGCTATGGACTTAGCCGCAACCGGTGATGTTAAGGTCAACTATGGCACTAGCATTCCGAAAATTGCGATGAATCTAGACGTTGGTGATATTGATGTGGATGCACTACTGCCACAGCAAGAAGACCAGGCCGACAAGCCAGGGGAGAAAACCGACACTGCGCCGAGCCAAGAACCTGATTTATCAGCATTAAAGAGTATGGATTTAATCTTAAATTTGACCGCTAAATCAATAAAAGTCAGTAATATGCTGACGCAAAATTGGCAAATGAAACTGGCTATTAATAAAGGTGTATTAACCTTATCGTCGCTCACTGCCAATTTATATGAAGGTAAACTAGCGCTTAGCGCTAAGTTAGACGCTCGTAAAGCGGTGCCGACGTATCAGTTTGATAAAAAATTGACTGGCGTGCAAATTCTTCCATTATTAACGGATGCGGCAGAAGTGGATTTGATTTCTGGTACAGCGAGCTTTGAAGTTAACGGCAGTGGCGCTAGTTTGATCCCCGATAATATGAAAAAAAATCTCGAAGCCGTGGGTAAGTTTGAAGTGGCAGATGGCGCGCTCTATGGGGTTAATATTCCGCAGATGATCCGCAGTGCACAGCAAAAATTAAAAGGTGATTTATCGGCAGATAAAAAAGAAGCCTTAAAAACCGATTTTACCAGTTTAACCGGCAGCTTTACGCTTAAAGACGCTGTCGTTAACAACCCTGACTTAACGATGGCTTCACCGTTAATACGTTTAAAAGGTAATGGTACGGCAAACATTGCTACTGAAGCCTTGGATTACACGTTAACCACCAGTGTGGTGGGTTCCTTATCGGGTCAAGGTGATGCTGTTGATGAATCACTCAAAGGTGTTGATATTCCATTAACCATTAAAGGCACATTCCAAGATCCTAAGTTTGGTATTGATACCAAAGCGTTATTAGAAGGCCAATTTAAAGATGAGGCCGACAAAGCCAAAGAAAAGCTAAAAGAAGGATTGTTTAAAAAGCTTGGCATTTAATTGATCGTCTTTGGATACTAGTGGCTGTAGGTCTTCTTTACGACTACAGCCTTGTGAAGGCGACTAGCGCTTATGATATACAATTGGTTATCTTGGTAAGCAAGATGTACTTAAGTCGCGGTAATGACAGTGCAGATAAAGCATCAAAACGTCATTGAGCACGATGAACAGATTAGCATTTATCTGCCCACATTTTACTGCATAAAAAAAACGGACAGGTTATCACTTGTCCGTTTTTTTATGTGAGGCTTGAAATCAGCACTGTGTCAAATTTTCAAGCTAAGATCACCACAATCACCCATTCGCTACAGTGACTAGCTATTGGTCATGATCAGTTTTAATATTTGTCCAGGTTGGATCAAGGAACTGCTTTGTAAACTGTTCCATTCGATTAATTCAGCAACGGTAACCTTGTATTTAAGGGCAATACGCGATAATGAATCACCTGATTTGACTCGATAGTTAACGGTTTTCTCATTGCTAGCGTTGCTATTGGCGACTTCATTAGGAAAAATAACTAACGATTTACCTATGGTTAATGTCGATTTTTTCTTAAGATTATTCCATTTAACTAATTGTGCCACGTTCACTTGTTGTGACTGTGCAATTTTCCATAACGAATCACCAGACTTAACGGTATAAACTTGTTTATTTGGGCTAGATTTAACCACAGTTCGGCGAGCCAGCACTTGGTCCGCGATCATCGTCGCTAAATCGGGATCTTTTGCTGCAACAGGAATAATTAAAAACCTACCGGCAATAATATTATTGCCTTTAATGCCATTACTGCTTCTTATTAACGTTGCAGTCGTCTCAAATTGATCGGCGATTTCGCTGATACTGTCACCAGACTTAATTTTATAACGAACCCAGTTAATGCGAGAGTTTGGTTCAATAGTGGCTAATGCTCGTTTAAAGGTTGCCGCTTTATCACTAGGCACAATCAATTGATGTGGCCCTTGTGGTGCCGTTGCCCAGCGCTTTAAACCCGGATTAATCGCTTTTAAATCATTGATGTCTATTTGAGCGAGATCTGCCGCTAAGTTAATGTCTAATTGGCTTTCAATATTGACCACTTCTATTTGTGGCGAATTATCGATAGCAATTAAATTGATACCGTATTTGTCAGCATGTTTAATCACATCTGCCAATGCTAATAATTGAGGCACATAGTGAGCGGTTTCTCGTGGAACAGATAATGACCAGAAATCGGTAGATTTTCCGCGAGCTTGATTATGTTTTATTGCATTGAATATTCGGCCTTCACCAGAATTATAAGCGGCAATGGTATATAACCAATTGTGATCCATTTTGGCGTAGAGGTATTCCATTAAATCTAAAGCCGCTTTTGTGGACGAGGCTATATCACGGCGTCCGTCGGACCACCAATTGGTTTTCACTCCAAAAGAAATCGCGGTCGGTGAGGTTAATTGCCATAGACCTGATGCGTGACTTGGAGAGTAGGCTAGTGGGTCAAATCCACTTTCAATAATCGGTAATAATGCGAGCTCTAAGGGTAAATTGCGTTGTTCAAGCTGTTCAACGATGTAATACAGATATGGCTTAGCACGTTGGGTCACAATCTCCAAATGCCGCGGATTATCGATGTACCATTGGCGGTAATGATCCACCAATGTATTCTCGACAATAGGGAAACGCATTTGATTGCTGATCCTGAACCATAAGTTGTTAACTTCAGCAACTTGTTCTTCAATTTGATCAAGGGATACCGTCGCCGATTTTTTACTTTTAGCGTTAGATGTAACCGTCTGGGTTGTACTATCAGAACTTGGCTCTGAAGTGTAGAGTGTTTGGCACCCTGCTACAGCCAGCATACTGCCAGCTATAATAAATAAGTTAGCTTTCATTTGAAGATACACTTCCTCAAGTTTTCAGGCATTAAAATGGAACATACCAAATGCCTTCAAGACTTTTTTGGTCATGCTAATTCAATTTCGCATTGTAGATTAATTATTTTAACTTGTCTTATTAAACTGTTTTCATGTTGATCTAAAAGTTGTTTTTCCATAATCTAATTTGTGTAAATGTTTGAATAGTATCTATTTCTTTTTCTTTTAGTTGGGCCGCAATTGCGTTCTGAGTCTCATGTAGGTGGCAACGTAAAAAAGGATTGATGGCTTTTTCTGTGCCTATTGAGCTCGGAATAGTAGGTTTTTTTTGTGCTCTTAATCGTTTGACCTTGTCTGCATAATCAATTAATTGCTGATTATTTGGTGTGACATGTAGCGCAAATTTAAGGTTTGCCTCGGTATATTCATGGGCACAATACACTTTGGTGCTATCGGGCAGCTGTGCAAGCATTGAAAGTGATTTAAGCATTTGTTCCGCGGTTCCCTCAAATAAACGTCCGCAGCCCGCGCTAAATAAAGTATCACCACAAAACAGGCTTTCCTGTAGATAATAAGCAATATGTCCTAAGGTATGTCCCGGAACCGCCATTATGGTTATTGGATCGAGATGGGGAACATTGAGAGTGGATTGTGATCCAACGTTAAGAGGATGAGTTAACGCTGCAATTTTTTCATTATCAGGACCATATACATTAAGCGCATGCTTGAAATGTTGCTGTAACATTTCAATACCGCCGGTATGATCAGCATGATGATGAGTGATTAAAATTCCGACTAATTTAAGATCTGTTGTTGAGATATAATCAATAACACTTTGACCACAGCCAGGGTCAACGACGTAAGCATAGCGACTGTTTTCTTGATGAATTAACCAAATATAATTATCGTTAAATGCAGTAATAGTATGAACGTTAAGCATGATCTTACTCAAGTGATGATTGACTATCAGTTAGGGTAACGGATATCGTGAGACAATACCAAATTCATGGGTTATCGGGTAACACTTCGGCCATTTAGTGTGATGTCACGACATCACTGGATTGAAGGCACCGTTATCCTAGGTAACCGCTTCCTTGTTGTCTTGTTTGATAAAGGCGTCACTATTATTTCAACCATGAGTGAACTAAAAAGCTTGATTGACTCTGAGTGATAACAACGTTAATCATGTTGGTATAGTGTTAATTTATGCCATGTTAGACAGTATTAATGATCGGTAGCTGAAAATTAAATAAGCTATGGTAGAGTTGACTCAGTAAATCTGACATTTTTAAAGTTGGCGGGCTCCATGTTAAAACCCCATATTTGGCAAGACTTACCTTTTGGTGAATTGTTACAAGCCGAGATAGAAGCTAAATTAGCACCTTGGTGGCCGCGCATATTTGGCTATCATTTACTTAAAGCAGGGGCGTTAAGCAGCCAGCTAAACAGTCTACATTGCAATATTGCACGACACTTTAGTGTTTATGACGGTGCGGATGCCAGTATTCAGGCCGATCCTCATCATTTACCGGTACAGCAAAGTGCCATTGATGCTGTGCTAAGTTGTTTTTTACTGGAATTTGAATCGGATCCCTATCAAATTTTACGTGAATTCGATCGGGTGCTCATTAGCAGTGGTTATATTTTTATTGTTGGGTTTAATCCTATCAGTCCAGCTTTTATCGGCAAAATCCTGCCAAAATATCAAACTCAATTACCTTGGAATGGGCAATTTTTTATGCCATCAAGAGTTAAAGATTGGCTCGGATTACTGGGTTATCAAGTTTTAGCGGATGAACGCTTAATGTACCATTCGTTATTAGGGCAAAGCGGTGTCAATATGCCTTATCAAGCCAACAAACCTCAACAAACACCATGGTGGCAAAAAAGTATTGCTAATTGGTTGCCCAGTACCGGCAGTGTCTATTTAATCGTGGCTCGAAAAATGACCACACCGCTTACGCCAATAAAAGATAAATCAAAGCTAAAAGCACCTAATTGGTCAACCGCACCAACAGCAGGCCGCACTGGATTAACTCATACCCAACGTATTAAAAAACCATTGTTAAAACCGACAAAATATTAGCAATACATAAATCATAGTTAAGCCATTACTCTGGCTTATAACCCGTATCGGCTTGTTGAGGCTTAGCTTCGGCGGCTTTTCGAGCCAATACGTCACAACGCTCGTTTTCAATATGGCCTGCATGGCCTTTTACCCAGTGCCAGTCAATTTTGTGTAATTGACTGGCCGCATCTAAACGCTTCCATAAATCGACATTTTTGACCGGTTGTTTGGTTGAGGTTATCCAACCCTTTTTCTTCCAACTATGGATCCAAGTCATAATGCCTTGACGCATGTACTGGCTATCACTGGTTAAAATAATATTACATGGTTCATATAAAGCTTCTAAGGCAATAATCGGGGCTAAAAGCTCCATGCGGTTATTGGTCGTTAATGAGAACCCATCGGCTATTTCATGGTGTTGATGTTTATATTTCATTACCACGCCATAACCGCCAGGTCCGGGATTTCCTAAGCAAGAGCCATCAGTAAAGATATTCAGCTGTTTGAGTTCGGCCATCAAATTGTTACCATAGCGAAATATTCGCGCCAGTATACTCAATTTATACCAAGGCGAGGGCTGAATGAGTAAAAAATATGAACATAATTTCCAGTGCTAGTCGTCAAGTCATTCTCGATACCGAAACAACCGGTATGAACCAAGCGGGTGGGCCAATACATATTGGTCACCGAATTATCGAAATTGGTTGTGTTGAAGTGATTAATCGTCGCTTAACGGGTCGAACGTATCACCAATATATTAATCCTGGTCAAGCGATTGATGAGGAAGCTATTCAAGTTCACGGTATTAGCAATGATCGTGTTGCTAACGAACCGCGGTTTCACCAAATAGCGAAAGATTTCATCGATTTTATCGATGGCGCTGAAATTGTGGCTCATAACGCCAGCTTCGACGTGAGCTTTATGGATCATGAGTTTTCGAAACTCAATCCTATCGGGCCGAAAACCAAAGATATTTGCAGTATTTTAGACAGTTTGGCGATTGCGAAACGTTTACATCCAGGCCAAAAAAACAATCTAGATGCACTGTGTCGACGTTATGGTATCGATAACGGTCGCCGTACGTACCACGGCGCGTTACTCGATGCAGAAATTCTTGCTGATGTTTACTTAATCATGACGGGTGGACAAATTAAGTTTAATTTGTCTAATGAAAAAGCAGGCTATGAAGCTGGCGGAATAAAAAAAATCGATCCAGTTGCGTTTAATCTTAAAGTCGTCGGTGCGTCTGCCGATGAAATACTATTACATGAACAACGACTTGATCTCATTGCGAAGTCAGGTAAATGTCTCTGGAGAGGGTAAACCAACCTTATATGATTGCCACTCGCACCGGTTATCTTGCAATTGCTTGTTTATTTTCGCTTGGTCTCATCATGGCTTGGCAACCTTATGCCCAAGCTTCAATGGTCATAGCATCCCAAGCTGCAGAACTTAAAAATCGTTTTCGAATCGATCATATGGTTGATAATCTAACCTTGGTGATTCAACGCACCTATGGTTCTGCTCCTGTGGTGGTGATTTTACCTGATGGCAGTAAATGGTATTCAAATCGTCATCCCCAGACCGTAAAATGGGTGGATGGTCTTGCTGCCGATATGATTTATATCGAAAAGCCGATGCCAGGGCCTTGGCAGTTACTCGGTAATGTGGTCCAAGGCTCGACCATCAAAAAAATCTCTAAGTTGGACATTGAGGTACAACCCTTGCCACAACCCCTATATCAAGGGGAAAGGCTGAAAGTGACCGCTAGACTCTTGGGTGATAAGTTAACCATGAGAATGCCGGGTTTAGATTACATGGTTGAGTGGACGGCTCGTTTTACCAGTGAGCGCCTTGCTAGCGATAATAATTTTGCAACAGGAACCATTATTGTTGGCGCGTATCAAGACAATGGTGAAAAGTTAGATGAAGTGCCAGACGATGGTATATTTACCGGTAACCCTAATTTACAACAACCCACCGGCCATTATGTGCTCAATGTCACTGCACGAAATGATGTGTTCGAACGCGAATATGTGATGCCTTTTGAGCTTTCGCCACAACCGATAAACGTTAAAATGGAGCCCAATAGCGACCCATTAAAAGACATATGGCAAATACAATTATCGGTTGATGAATCTGTTGTTTTGTTAGCACAAACTCATTTTGAGTTTGAATTAGTGGGGCCTGCCGGGTTAAAACTGCCGATCACATTGCAAACCGTGACCAGTCCAGATCAAATTTTATATCTACCTAAAGTGACCAAGTTTGGTAGTTATCGGGTTAAAGGTTATGTGGTGTCGACAACAGTCGATGGCCGTGAAATCGTCCTTAATTTACCAGAAATGTTTTTCAATTTAATCGAACCGGCTGCGCCTGCGCCAACAGCCCAAGCGCTGGCTGAAAAAGCGGCCATTCAGGCTGCCATTGAAGAACAAGTGGCCAAGGATAATGCCATGTTTTGGATTATTACCATTAACGGGGTACTCTTTTTAGTCGGCGTTGTTGGTTTGTTGGTGTGGCGTAAAAAGCAGACATTGGCAAAGGCGATGGCAGCGGCAGAACAAAGGTTAAACAAAAATCGAGTCGATGAAGATAAGCCCAAAGACAGTATTCTTCAAAGCGTCGACTTAGATGATATTGATTTGAGTATCCCAGACGATAAAACCTAAGCCGCCAACTCGAGTATTGTTTTACCAAATATTAGCGGCTGACAATGGACAATATGTTTTGTGTCTATCTAGCACTCCGTGAAAGGTTAGGACGCTTTATTAGAGATAGTCGGTCTATCACAAGTATCGAAGACAAATGTGTAGTCCCATAAGCTCCGTCAAAATAAGACTAAAATCTCTACATCACGATAGACGTTTTTGCTTTAACACCAACAGCAGCAGTAGCTCAGTTGGGCCCACAATGTGATTTATATTGTTTGGCCCTAATTCCATGAGTGAATTCCATGAGTGAATTCCATTCGTGGTTTTTTCGCTTCATTATTAATGGGCCGCGGTCTGTCACTAAGGGCTCTGCGGGGTCATTCATTTAAAAATCAGTGGCAGATTGGTAATGCTTCAAAAAAGTGTTACTAACGTATGAGGATGCCACGACTTAACCAAACGTAAACTTGATTTTTTTAGCACGCCTCTGGTGTCAATTAGAATGCGAAACTAACATTGAGCTCCAATGAGCGGCCTGCACCGGCTATTGGTTCAAAGCCGTTACTGCTGTCTGCTTTGTATTGTGCAACACTGACACCGCCCAGCGGCAATTGATAATAGTCATCGAGTAGGTTGTTCACTGCGATGGTCATTGTCACATCTTGCCATTGAATACTGCTGCTTAAGTTAAGCCGTGAGTAACAGTCTGTTGAGTTTTCTAAACGCTGACTATCAACGCGATCTTTGCTTGCAACCCATTGCCAGCTAACACTATTTTGCCAATCCCCCCGTTCTTGCTGTAAAGCCAACTCAGTTTGCAAAGGCTTTATTTGATATAAGGGCTCGTTACTGTCATTTCTTTCCCCGCGAGTCGCACTGACATTAGCGACCATTAGCCACTTACCACTGCTGTTTTCTGCTAGTTGATATTCAGCATCCATACGTGCGCCAAACAGGGTGGCGTCAACATTGGCAAATTGTAAAATATTACGCCGAGTATTGGCCATTGTGGTTTTGTTAAAATGACCTACCACATCGGCATCGATATAGTCTTTAATGGTGCTATACCAGGCGGTTGCACTAAAAGCTAAATCGTCTTGTACCAGCTTGTATGCTGCACTTAAGGTATGTGCCGTTTCGGCGCTAAGATCAGGATTACCAATATAGCCATTTGCATCACCGTACCAACCAATCATAGTCGTGGCCATGGTGCTTTGACCCCAGCTATAGCGTTCATATAAATTAGGCGCGCGGCTCTTTCTCGCTAAGCCTAATTCAATGACTTCGGTATCACTCAATTGATAACGCGCAAGCAGGGTAGCGTCGATAATATTGTCATTGCGCTTACGATAAAGGTCATTGAACTCGTTAGCTGCGGTAGCATTCACATTTGTCATGCCCATCATGCTCATGGTGTTGTAGGGTTGTACTTCACCTGTGCTTGTTGACACATATTCATAGCGTACACCAGCCGACAGCCACCAACGACGATTTAAGGTTTGCTGCCATTCACCATAAAGAGCTGCGCGTTGACGCTTGCCGTCATTAATATTGATATAATCATTGGGCCCCATCATGGTAGAACCATTAATAGCAGGCCAAGTATCATCAAGTTGATAAACATAATATTCTTGCCCAATCAGCAAGGTACTGTCTGAACTTATGGGTAATAGCCAATGCAGTTGGTAGCTGTAATCTTTACCTGTGGTTTCCATTGGCATCATGCCGATTTTTTCGTCAGTAAAAAATCCCATTTCATGTTCAACACTGTGCCAATTGACTTGGGACGTGAACAGACCTTCGTTATCGAGTTGCAATTGATAGCGGGCTAAAGCGCCATAACTGTCATTGTTAGTCATGTCCATATATTGGTTGGCAAAACCTTGATAAGGAATATGCTGATGTGTGAGTTTAATGGCAATTTGTTGGCTATCGTCTTGCCAAGCTGCGGTTAAGGCATGATTTTGTGATTGGTATAGCGTGTCTAATACTTTATCGCCATGACCATCGGTATAGCTGTTTGCATCTTCAAATGAGCCTTGATAACTAACACTGAGTTCTTTGCTTGCTAGGGTCGCATTGACACCAGCTAAAAAGGCGTCGCTAGCGCTGCGATAACCTGCAGCCACATTACCGCTGTGCCATGTGACCGTATCGCTATTCGCAAAAATGGGATTTAAGCTACTGATTTTTATCACACCGGCAATATTATCGCCGCCAGCACTGACAGGAGATACCCCCGCGACCACCTGCGCAGAACTGATTTGATTTGCAGACACATAGGAGAGCGGCGGATTCATGTGATTGGCACATGATGCGGTAATGTCGCTGCCATCAATAAGTATCTTAATGCGATCGCCCATCATGCCATTTAAAATAGGTAAGGCTGATACGCCACCGGCTTGTGAAAAATCGACGCCTTGTTTTTTGAGTAGATTTTCTGCTGAGCCTAACAGGTCTTTATGTGCAGTTTGTTGTCCGTGTACCGTGACGTGTTCAATGCGAGAGCTATCTTGTGCAGTGTACTGCTTAGCTATCACTTGTGGCGTAATGGCAACACTGATCGCCAATGCGATTGATGAGTAAAGCCAAGGAGTATTGCTTAATACATTAAGTGTTTGCTCAGTCGATTTTGTCAAAACGATCACCTTTTTCGGTCAAGGATATGTACCATTGATGAATGCTATTAATGGTACATATGAGATTTGAAAAAATTATAACCTGCTAATAAACTTAATAAATGCGGCATATTGTCGCACCTTTGTTTAAACTTGCGTCATAGGATGAGTTAATATTTTAATGACACATGAGTCAGGCTATCCACTACGCCGATAAGTGATGATATTGGTACTATTTACACATTAAGGTCTTGTTATTTTGATACAAGCTTGCTTATACTGGCGGACATCTTGTCGGAGTGCCATTATGGCTGAGACCGTTTATTCGGGATCCGTTGAACCTGATCAGGCTAGAACCTGCGAAGGAAACAAGCGTAATAATCATGATTATTGAGGAAGATAAATAAAGTATTAACAACAGAATAAGTGATGCTTAATCCCGGGTCTATTTATCGGTTTTGATATCCTGTTAGGTTATTATTTTACTATTTTTTACATATGATTATTAACGTGAACAATAGCGTTTGTATTGTTCACTGCTGCTATCAACACCTCTCCAGACAAGCAACTCTACTCTTAATAATGAGGTTGCTAATGTCAAATCCAAACCGTCGTCAAACTCGAGCTAACGCTCAACAATTTATAGATACCCTTAAACCGTTACAACACCCTAATTCTGAAAAAGTCTATTTACCCGGCAGCCGCGCGGACATTAATGTTGCTATGCGCCAAGTTAATCAATCTGATACCGTGATGGGTGGCAGCGATGCCGAGCCCATCAAGCAAGCTAATCCGCCTATTATGGTGTACGACTGTGCCGGTGCTTATTCTGATCCCCGAGCCAATATCAACGTCCGCCAAGGTTTGGCTAAAATTCGCCAAGCTTGGATTGATGAACGTGCTGACACCGAACAATTATCCGCAGCAAGTTCTGGTTTTACGCAGCAAAGACTCGCCGACGATGGTGTAGACCATTTACGTTTTGATGCTCTTGTTGCCCCGAAACTCGCTAAAACAGGCAAATGTGTGACCCAAATGCACTATGCTCGCCAAGGCATTATCACCCCAGAAATGGAGTATATTGCCATTCGTGAAAACATGGCTCGCAGTGAGGTTACAGACAGTGTACTGACTCAAAAAGCACCTGGGGAAGCTTTTGGCGCGCATATCGGCCAGTTAATTACCCCTGAATTTGTTCGCGATGAAGTGGCTCGAGGTCGAGCGATTATTCCGCTTAATATTAATCACCCAGAAACTGAACCTATGATTATTGGGCGTAACTTTTTGGTTAAAGTGAATGCCAATATTGGCAATTCAGCAGTGACATCTTCAATTGAAGAAGAAGTTGAAAAACTGGTGTGGTCCACTCGTTGGGGCGCAGATACGGTAATGGACTTATCGACAGGGCGCTATATTCATGAAACGCGTGAATGGCTTATTCGTAATTCTCCAGTGCCTATTGGCACAGTCCCCATTTATCAAGCATTAGAAAAGGTTAATGGGGTTGCTGAAGATCTTAATTGGTCAGTGTTTAGAGATACCTTAATTGAACAAGCTGAGCAGGGAGTGGATTATTTTACTATCCACGCCGGCGTGTTATTGCGTTATGTGCCGATGACGGCTAAACGCTTAACCGGTATTGTGTCGCGTGGCGGTTCTATTATGGCTAAGTGGTGTTTAAGCCACCATAAAGAAAGTTTCTTATATGAACATTTTCGCGATATTTGCCAAATTTGTGCTCAATATGATGTGTCGTTGTCATTAGGCGATGGCATGCGCCCCGGCTCTATTGCCGATGCCAATGATGAAGCCCAATTTGCAGAATTAGCAACCCTAGGTGAGTTAGTTAAAATTGCATGGCAATATGACGTGCAAACGATTATTGAAGGCCCTGGTCATGTGCCGATGCAGCTGATTAAAGTCAATATGGAAAAACAATTAGCCCATTGTGACGAAGCGCCATTTTATACCTTAGGCCCACAAACCACCGATATTGCTCCTGGTTATGATCATTTCACCTCGGGGATTGGTGCTGCCATGATGGCCTGGTACGGCGTGGCAATGTTGTGTTATGTCACCCCCAAAGAGCACCTGGGTTTACCTAATAAAGATGATGTAAAGCAAGGACTCATCGCGTATAAAATTGCTGCCCATGCGGCAGATGTGGCTAAGGGACATCCTGGGGCTCAAGTGCGAGATAACGCCTTATCAAAAGCACGTTTTGAATTTCGCTGGGAAGACCAATATAACTTAGGTCTTGATCCTGATACCGCACGGGCTTATCACGATGAATCATTACCGCAAGAGTCAGCTAAAGTGGCCCATTTTTGTTCGATGTGTGGACCCAAATTTTGCTCAATGAAAATCACCCATGAAGTGCGCGAATATGCCGCTAATCTTGAGCAAGCACAAGCGCTTAAGATTGAAGTTGCTTCAGCTAGCGCTTATCAAAGCCACCCTCTAGATCAACATTCAGATCAAACTCAAACCTTGAGCCAAACTGAGGCGATGGCGCAAAAGTCGGCGGAATTTAAAGCCGCTGGATCGGCGATTTATCATGAGGTTAAACCGGTTGTAAAAGCCGATATCGACTTAACGGCTGAGGTTGAATAATCACTATGAATTCAACGACGCTTGTCAGTGAATACATAACGCCAACACCACCTATTGTTTGGACTATAGCCGGTTCAGACAGTGGTGGTGGGGCTGGTATTCAAGCTGATTTATTAACCATGCAGGATTTATCGTGTCACGGGTGTAGCGTGATAACCACCTTAACCGCGCAAAACTCCGTTAGTGTAAGCCTGGTTGAGCCTGTTTCTGAACCTATGCTATTGGCACAATTTGCGAGTTTACTGGCTGACTTACCGCCAGTTGCGATTAAAATCGGACTGTTGGCATCCCAAGCTCAGGTAGACCTATTGGCGGAGTGTTTGACTCAAATGCGAATGACGCGAAAGATTAGGCCGTTTGTGATACTTGATCCTGTGATGGTCGCCAGCAGTGGTGCTAGCTTTAATCCTATGGATCTCGATTTTAGTCCTCTTATTGGCTTAATTGACTTATTAACCCCTAATCAACATGAATTACGCCGCTTATGTCGTCATTCCGTTTTGGCACAACATCGAACTGATGAGATAGATGTTGAACCGCCTGTTGAGTCATCTAATAGATCATCTATTGAAATAAACACCGTTAGCACTTTGCAACAGCAGATGATCAACAACGCTAAGTGGTTATCAGATAGCTTTAACTGCCATGTACTCGCCAAAGGAGGTGATGCCCTGTGGCAGCACCAATTTGCGATAGATATTTATGTGAGTAAAGCCGTAAAGGGCGCCAGTATTGCCCACGATAATGCATCATTTACATTAACCAGTCCGCGGATAACCTTGAGCAATAATCATGGCAGTGGTTGTACATTATCATCTGCTATTGCATGCTTTATCGCCCATGATTTGGTGGTGCATGACGCTATCGTATTGGCAAAAGCTTATGTCAGTAAAGGCTTAGCATTAGGCTTCTGTCCTGGGCAAGGTGCTGGTGTGTTAGCCCGAACGGGTTGGCCCGATGATCTAGAGGTTATGCCGTTAATCAACTTAATCACATCAGGCAATCTAGCTCAAGCTTTTACGGTTAAGCGCGCGGCGCATAATGGCTTTACAGGCTTGCTTCAACCGTTAGGTATTTATCCCGTTGTTGATGATCTTAATATCCTAAAACAACTGCTAGTAGTAGGTTGCAAGACAATCCAATATCGCACTAAGCTCGATCCAGATGCAGACTGTCAGCCGCGATTACCACTGGAAAACAATATCATCACTGCGATTAAACTGGGTCGCGAGTTTCATGCTCAGTTATTTATCAATGACCATTGGCAATTAGCGCTTAAACACGGTGCTTTTGGGGTTCACTTAGGTCAAGAAGACATGGCAAGTGCAGATTTAAGCGCGATTGCCGATGGTGGACTTGCATTAGGCTTATCCAGTCACAGTTATTTTGAAGCCTTGTTAGCCCACCAGTATTCACCATCCTATATTGCCCTCGGGCATATTTTTGCCACCACCACTAAAAAAATGCCATCAGCCCCCCAAGGGGTCAATAAGCTGACTCGTTATGTCAGCTTATTTTCGCGTCATTATCCAACCGTAGCGATTGGCGGGATCAATCTCAGTAACCTTGCGTTAATTGCTAAGACAGGGGTGGGTGATGCTGCGGTTGTCAGGGCTGTGACCACTGCTGTAGATCCCGCCAAGGCTTATCTAGCCTTGCATCACAAATGGCTACAGCTTACACGGTCGTTACCGCAAGTGAATTTATCTGCGGAGGGCGTATGAACACTTTATCTGATAGGCACTATATCCAGTACTCGCGCACCATGTTACTGAGCAATATAGGGGAAGCGGGTCAACTTGCCATTATGAATAGCGCGGTGGTGATTGTCGGCGTTGGTGGATTAGGCCATGTAGTGGCGCATTACCTCGCGGCAGCAGGTGTTCAGCACATGCTGTTAATTGACCACGATGTTGTTGAGTTATCAAACTTACCAAGGCAACTGTTGTTCACGGCCGCAGATATTGGCCAAGCAAAAGTCAAGGTTGCAAAAAAGGTGCTAAGTGCTGCTTACCCTGAGATCAACATCGATGTGCTAGCGGGAAAAGTCACGGCCCAGCATTTTAATAAGCTTGCCAAGCAACAGATGAGTAAAACCGTGGTGTTTGACTGCACTGATAATGTCAGTGCTAGGCAGCTTATTAACCAAATGTGTGTTGAGCATCAATTGACACTGGTTAGTGGGGCGATCAGTGGTTATCAAGGACAAGTGTTTTGTATTGATTTTTCATGTTCAGGCTCAGATTCAGACCCATATTCAGACCCAGGCTCAAATTCACCATGCGGTTGCTATCGTTGTTTATATCCACTTGATATGGACATGGCGCAAAATTGTACCCAAGCAGGCGTGCTTGGGCCTGCTGTGGGTATTATTGCCAGTATGCAAGCGCTGGTGGGCATACAACATATCAGTAATACCTTTACCCAATACGGTATTTTACATCATTTTAATGCTAAGGATTTACGCTGGCAGCATGCCAATATGACTCGAGACCCAGACTGTGAAATGTGTCATCAGCAGGCATTAACTCAGCATGCGGAGCAGCCTAATGACACATATTGATAGCCACTCTCAGATAACGTTGCAACTCAATGGGGTCGAACAAATCGTTCGGGCTAATTTGAATGTAGCCGAATTATTGATTTTATGTGATTTACCCACTCAGTCTGTTGCCATCGTCGTCAATGATAGTGTTGTACCACGAAGCCGTTGGATGCATATATTGTGTCAAGCGAACGACAATATTACGGTCTTTTCTGCCGTTGCTGGAGGTTAATAATGTTGACGATAGCCGATCATCAATTCTCGTCGCGTTTATTTACCGGAACGGGAAAGTTTGCAGATCACAACACTATGTTACAAGCGATAGCCAGTTCGGGGTCGCAGTTAGTGACTTTGGCCATGAAGCGTATCGATTTAACACGCGGCCATGATAATTTACTCGGGCCATTGCAAAGTCTGGGGGTAAAATTACTGCCCAATACTGCTGGGGCGCGTAATGCAAAAGAAGCTATTTTTGCCGCTGAGCTGGCTTATGAAATGCTCGGTACTAAATGGATTAAACTCGAAATTCATCCCGATCCTAAATATCTACTGCCCGATCCCATTGAAACACTGATAGCGGCCCAATACTTGTGTGAGCAAGGCTATATTGTTATGCCTTATGTGCATGCCGACCCTGTGTTATGTCGGCGACTAGAAGAAGTCGGTTGCGCCGCAGTCATGCCTCTTGGCAGTCCCATTGGCAGCAACCAAGGCTTAGCGACGGAAACCTTTTTACGCATCATCATCGAACAAGCCACTATACCAGTGATAATCGATGCTGGAATTGGCGCGCCATCACAAGCTTGCAGGGCCATGGAAATGGGCGCCGCTGCAGTATTGGTTAATACCGCGATTGCCAGTAGTGCTTATCCTCAGAAAATGGCCAAATGCTTTGCTGATGCGGTTGCTACCGGAAGACAAGCATATCTTGCCGGATTAGGCGCAGTAAACCATCACGCTGATGCGACAAGCCCATTAACGGCTTTTTTGACTGATTCATCAATAAAGGTACCAATCCCGACAGCTCATATTATGAGAGATTCAACATGACGTATTCTACGGTCTTTTCGCAATTGGCTCCCGATGCGTTATCGATGAAGCTGTATTCGACTACCGCCAAAGAGGTCGAGTTAGCGTTACGTAACCCTAGCGGCAATATAGACAGTCTTTTAGCGTTATTATCGCCGGCGGCAATGGCATATATTGAACCAATGGCGCAGCAAGCTGCCCAGCTTACACGGCAACGATTTGGTGCCAATATTGGTCTTTTTTTGCCTTTGTATTTGTCTAACCTGTGCGCTAATGAATGTGATTATTGTGGTTTTAGTATGAGCAATAAGGTCAAGCGTAAAACGCTTACTCAGGAAGAGTTAGCCGCAGAAATTGCGATTATTAAACAACGAGGCTTTGATTCGATATTATTGGTGTCTGGCGAGCATGAAACCAAAGTTGGAATGGGATATTTTGAGTCGATGTTACCGATAGTTAACTCGGCTTTTAATTACGTGGCGATGGAAGTTCAGCCGCTGGATACTCATCAGTATCAACGTCTAGGACAGTTAGGGGTCGATGCCGTTATGGTGTACCAAGAAACTTACCGGCCACACACTTACGCTAAACACCATACTCGCGGTAAAAAACAAGATTTCATTTACCGTTTAGATACCCCAGACCGATTGGCAAAAGCGGGGATTGATAAAATTGGCTTAGGGGTGTTACTAGGACTCGATGATTGGCGATTAGATGCATTACTCATGGGCTTTCATCTAGATTACTTAGAGAAAACCTATTGGCGCAACCGATACAGTATCTCGTTACCTCGTTTACGCCCCTGTACTGGCGGTATTACGCCGAAAGTTGAATTAACCGATGCAGGCTTAGTACAAATGATTTGTGCATTTAGATTGTTTAATCCGCAGCTTGAAATCAGTTTGTCGACTCGCGAGCTACCGTCGTTGAGGGATAATTTACTCCCTTTAGGCATTACCCACATGAGTGCAGGAAGCTCAACTCAACCAGGTGGTTACATGACACCAGACAGTCAGCTTGACCAATTTGAGATCAGTGATAGTCGCTCTGTTGAACAAGTTGTTACTCAAATGAAACTACGGGGGATTAATCCCGTATGGAAAGATTGGGAGATGGGTTGGGTTAAAGGCTAAAATATAGGTTAGTTGTGTTTGAAAACTATACATATTAGTCGATTTAGCCCATACTAAATCGACTTTTTAGGATCAGGAGCGGTTATTATGCAAGTTCAATCAGCGTATGCATCAGGTGTACAAGGATTGCAAAGTGCTCAACAAGGTTTAGCCCAAGCGACAACATCTGTTGCAATGCCAGATCAACAAAAACCGGCGGTGCCTAGCTCATCGACACAAGAGACTGTGACATTAAGCTCTCGTGCTGTTGGACAAACAGATACCACAGCGGCCTTAGTGTCTGCGACTGAATCATCCAATCAAGCTCAAGCATCCTCGAAAGTGATTGAAGTGGCATCTGAGACAGTTGGTAGCTTGATTGATATCCAAGTGTAATCATGAGTGCGTTAATGGTTTCCGCTAACACAGGGTCAGTTATCAATGCTGCCCAAATAAACCATCGCAATTCATTATCCGCACCAGAGGCTCAAACGACTGGCTCTCAAGCAACTAGCTCTCAAGTAAGTAGCACTAAAATAAGTAGCACTAAAATAAGTAGTTCTAAAATAAGTAGCACTCAAACAAATAACGCTCAAATCAATAACGCTCAAGTCAATACTACCCAAGCGATAACAACTAAATCCATAGACACCCAATCTGCAGCCGTTCAGTCTAATTGGGTTAACAATAGTTTGGTTAACAATAGTTCGCTTAAATCCAGCTCTAACTCAATTCAAGCAGCGGCTACATCGACATTTAACGCGTCAAAAGACCTCAAGGTTAATTTACCCAGTACGGATACTCAGCCGGGTTTTTCGTCTAGCATCTCAGACAAAAATGACATTCAGTCTAAAAAAAACGTCGGTGCTGATCCACTCCACAGTTACCATTTTAAAAGTGGCCCACTCAATCTGGCTGGTGTATTGAATCGTTCACAAACTCAAGTGCCGGCTCCGGGCGTTGTTGCACCAACATCAGTTGGTACAGGGATATCAACCAGCACGAGTAAAAGTGATACGGCTAATACACAACAACCAGCGGTTAATCATATTAATAAGCCATCGGTCAGTTCAGCTACACCCATAAATGACACTGCGGGAACTGCATTGTTAGATGATTCCAAAGCAACTGCAGAGCCTCAAGCATCAAACACCCAAGATGAGGCCGCAGCAAAACAAGTTGAGCAAAAGGTAGCAACAAAACAACAGCAAATAGAGCGAGCTGAAACAATACAGATCGACCAACTCACGCAGCGAGATACCGAGGTTAAAACGCACGAAAAAGCCCACGCAGCAATAGGTGGCAGTTTAGCCCAAAGTCCAAGTTATCAATATGAAAAAGGCCCAGATGGGCGTCGCTATGTTGTCGATGGTGAAGTCAATATTGATGTGTCGACCGTAGATGGCGATTCCCAAGCAACGTTAAGTAAAATGCAGAAAGTGTATGCAGCAGCAATGGCCCCTGTGCAACCGTCAATGGCGGACATTCATGTTGCGGCGCAAGCATTAAAAAACATCAATGATGCAAACCAAGAGTTAATTCAACAAAGCCAACAAAACACTGGGTCTACACAAAAAAGTCAAAATACCTCTGAGTCCGGTAACCTTTTTACGGCCTCAGATAATCAGTCAGGATCCACTTCAATAACTCATTCCCACAATCCTATCACGCCTAATAGCCGTACTTTAACGATAAATGACACCCTTGGTGCCGATGAGACTAATATGAATTTATTATCCTCCAGGCGGCCATTATCAGCAGAGCAGGGCCATCTTACTGTTGCAAATGAAACGGTTGTAAAGGGTACCCATAAGGCTGAAATAAACTCAGCTCGTCAAATCGAAATTTACGTGTAATACCCACCTTTATCTATGCCTCATCAGGTATTAAGTTAACATTCGCTAAGCCTAGAAAAGCTACCATGCTGAGTGGTTAGATTATGTTGCGTATTGTGAGTCTATTGCAAGTCAATGCAACATAAGTAGCTGAACAAGTGGCTGTTTGATAACCGTTTATTATCCCGACCGAGGTTAACTAGATTAAAGTGACATTTAGACTTACTTAATGGGAAGAAAACATCTTCTGCTGATAATTAATCATTAAATGGTAAATTATGTTGTTTTAAAATTAAGTTTTCTAATAATTTACAGGCCGGCCCTTGCTGATCGCGATTCGGTATTACTAAGTTAAGCATTATTTTTCGCTGATAACTGCCGCGCAAATGTAATCGGATGAGTTGTTTATTAGCAATTTCTTGTTCGACTAAAAAACTGGGTATCCAGCAAAAACCTATATTACGTGCCAAAATTATTTTTGCTTCATGAAAGTTAGATACGGTCCAACGCTGTTCTGCTTTTAACCAACCAATATCATTGGTGGCATTTATGCCAGTATCTTTAATGACAATTTGTAAGTGTTGTGCCAGTTGTTTGTCGTCCTCAATCACGTCTAATTGGGCCAGTGGATGCTCGGGATGACACACAAGTTCAAAACTTAATTCACCTAATGGCTCAGAAATATGGCCTTTAGGAGGGGTGGCACAGATAGCAATATCGACTTGATTAGTTTTTACTAATTCGTGAGTGCCAGAAATAACCGAATCAATAATTGTTACACGAGTGCCACGACTTTCAGGTAAAAATGCCGTTAATGATCCAACCAGATCGTCCATTGGATAAACAATCTCTCTGGCAATGGTTAGGTTAGGTTCCCAACCCTGGCCTAAATTACAGGCTAATTGTTCAAGCTCTTCAACCGATTGAGTTAAATGACGGGAACGACGCAGTAACACTTCACCTTGTTCAGTTAAATAGGCTTTTCGGCCTTTTACTTCGAGTAGATTAATGCCTAATTGGTGCTGCAATTTGGCCACCGCATGGTTTAGCGATGATTGGCTTTTATTGAGTTTCTCTGCTGCCTGAGCATAGCCGCCAAAATCAACGACTGCTTGGACAATCCGCCATTGTTCTAGAGTTGATTTTGCTCGGCTCATTAAGTGTTCTCTTTACAGGTGACAGAAATTGAAGGAAAAAACCATAACATCTTTTTATGTAAACAAGACAAATGGGGCACATTTGTCTTCAATATATACAGGTCTTATTTAGTGTAATTTAGTATCACTCGCAGATGCTTTAGGCTTAACTAATTTAGGTAGATGTTTCTTAGTACTAGCAATATCATTTAAATATGGGCCTTTATGTAATGTTTCAGGCCAATCTAGTAACATCATCGCCAACACGTTTCTGTGTTCGCCGCTGGATAATTCCGCTTTACCATGAGGAGATGGGATCATCATAGTGTTTGGATCGTAGGCTGCAATCACATGTTTTTTCACTTTATCGACAACAGGATTTGAACCATTGCCAGTGATCAAGAAACTAATACCCACTTCAGTAATAATATCTTCTGTAGTGTCCGTTAAAATACGATCGATATTCTTTTCGAAGTAATCTAAAATCCACTGATGTTCTTTTGGATCCACTGGGTATTGATAATACCCGCTGGCTGAAAAAATAAAGTGAGTCATGCCATAAATTTTATTTTTGTATTGGCCTTTTTCAAGCTGATCATCTTTGCTGTTTGGGTATGTGTTAATAAAGGCCTTTTTGTAAGCCTCATAATAGTCGCCAACACCAATTTGTTTCGCCCAGTACACATAGTTTATTAACTGTGCAGCCCAAGCTTGGATCATCTGTTTATCGGTTAACGCGGGTGCTAAGTTGGCCTTTTTTAGGGTTTTTATCATTAAATCATGACAAGGTCCGGTAAAGCCAAACTCATCGACACGGCTGGCATAACGTAATAAGACATTGCTATACAACATAAAGTTAGGGTAGGGGGCGATGGCTTTTTTACGTGCTTGGCCACGTGGGCCGTTACCTAATTTATCCACTGCAATTTTTGATTCACTTTTAATAAAACCTGGTTTATCCAGATTACAGGAATAATAGGCTTGGCGTTCAGCAATGGTGAGTAGGTCGATTAATGAACCGTTGGCATATTTGGTTTCACCCGTCATACGGAATTGACGAATGGCATAATGTCCTTGGACTCGTGGGGGTAATGAATAAAGATTGGTCTCTAAATTGGCTTTAATCCCATGATAAACTTGTTCAGCCGTTAAATTATGAGCTACTTTTTCAACGGGCTTTGTTGCGAAAACCACACTACTAAACAACGTAGCTGACAATAGTAAGTACCAGAGTGCTTTACTCTTGTGTAGTACCAGCATGTTTAAATCTCCTGATGAGTGAATGTGGGTCAATCGGTGGGCCAATAAGCTGCTCAAGTTTATCGTTTAAGGTTAAATCTGTTTCGTTGACAACCAGTAAATTAAATATCTCTATAGTCGATATTTTGGCTGGTGTCTCAGTAATGATCAATTGAGTCAATGCGGTTTGCCATAAAGGACGGTAATGATTAATGCCTTTATTAGCAATCGCTTGATAACTATATATTGCATCTGTAGCGTTTGGCCATTGTTGACCAAAGCTTTGTTCAAAAGCCGCTGATAGTTGTTGATTATGACGTAACCAATTATCTTGCTCAGTCCCCTTAAAATCACCTTTATATTGATAAAATGCCAGTGCCACTTTTGCTCTGAATACCCATAATTGTTGCTGATATTGCTCTGCTAATTGATAGCGTTCAGACAACCTGGACAAGTTAAGTTGCTGTTTAATGTAGTGAACTAACCACTGCGTTGCAATAGCATGGGCATCGCTGTTTTGGCCTCGATGGTTGAGAAAATAAAACTGGCCACCTTGAGCTAAGGATACTATTGCTTGGCTCAAGGCGTTAATTAATTCGTGTTGTTGTGTTGTGCGAGTTAATTGTTGTGGAAAACTGAGCACATATTGACCAAATTGATGACCAACCACAGTTTGTTTTATCAGTTGACCATCTACGTTGACACCAGGTTGTAACTTACCTGGTGGGTAGGTAAAAATCTCACCCAATAATCTTTGTTGATGCCAAACTCGAATAATTTGCGTGTCACTCAAGGCCCTATGTTGACTATCATCAGTGGAGGGATCTTTGTCTATAGTCGATTTTTCTACAATGATTAGCTCAAACTTGAGATCTAAAGGCTTAAGGCTTTGCAATATTTGCTGTAAAAATGCATTCGCAGTTACCGTATCCATGTTCGATGATTTACTGGCACGGCCTAAAGCTTGGGCAATATTCCATGGCGCGATATTTAGATTGGTTGTTTGCTCGGCTAAAAATTGCGCTAATAATAGAGGGGTTAAACCATGAGATGACAGCTGTGCCTGTGCTGTATTGCCATATTCTTGAAGCATTGCATGCTGCTGTTGCAGTTGATGGATCAATGCCAGTGCAGGGGCTTGTTGGTCTTTAGTTCGAACTTGATAGGCGAGCCAGGCTTGTTTTCTGCAGAGTTCATTAGGTTGTTTAATTAAATACTTGGCAATACTAATATCGATATTGGTAGTACTTTCATGCTTAATTGCTTCATCAGTATTGGCTGCATTGGTTAATACACAATCTTGCTGATTAAATTGCAATGTAAATTGCCGCGATGACAATGCTTGATTAATGCTGGCCTGGGCGCTGTGCAGTTTTGACTTTTTGATTAAAGTCCATTGCGACCGTTTTATCGCAACTAAACGTTGTGCAAACTGATTATAAGGTGGTGCAAGGTGTTGTAACTGATCGATTAGGGATTGGGTTTTCGGGGCTGTAGCTAAAGCATAAAATTCATCGGCAAGGTGGAGTTGGCACCATAATAAGCCTTGTCTACTGAGGTTATCATTGGCAAAAGGGCGGTAGTATTGAATTCTGTCGTTGATATTATTTAACGCAATTGTGCGTTTTTCAAATTCAACAGCTTGTTGTTCAAACGACTGAAAAGTGACAAGGCTATCTTGTCCTAAGTCAGGTTGATATTGTAAGCACTGTTCAATGAACAGTGCTAATGGACCCGCCACCGCGTTTGAGGTGGCTAATAGATTAAAAAATAGGGTTGCTACAAAAATGCTTTTTAGCATAAGCCACACGTTCCTCAACTGACATTGCTGAGCTTTTCATCGCTTCAACATGCTTAAGTCGAGGTAACATCCCTCTACCATTGGCAATTTGAATGGTTAAACCTGGGCGAGCATTTAATTCAAGTAATAATGGGCCTTTGTTTTTATCTAACACCATGTCAGTACCTAAATACCCTAACTCACACATTTCATAGGCACTCGATGCCGTATGAAGTAAAGTTTCCCAATGAGGAACTGTGATGTCCGACAGAGGGAAGTGAGTATCAGGATGTTTATCAACGGGTAAGTCAAATTGCACTGCATGTAAACTGTTTCCGGTGGCGATATCTAAACCCACACCCACAGCGCCTTGGTGTAAGTTTGCCTTGCCATCAGATGCTGAAGTCGATAAACGTAACATTCCCATGACAGGAAAGCCTTTAAACACAATTAAGCGGATGTCAGGGACACCTTCATAGCTTAGGCCTTCAAACACCGGATCAAATTCAATTAACCCTTCTACAATCGCGACATCTGGCTTACCACCCAGTGAAAATAATCCACTTAAAATATTTGATACATGACGATAAATTTCGCTATGCGTCACTTCATGACCATTGGA
The DNA here is from genome assembly GCF_040309905.1 of Shewanella sp. CAL98-MNA-CIBAN-0140. Lineage (NCBI taxonomy): Bacteria > Pseudomonadati > Pseudomonadota > Gammaproteobacteria > Alteromonadales > Shewanellaceae > Shewanella > Shewanella sp. CAL98-MNA-CIBAN-0140. Next base: position 19,256 of record NZ_JBEOPI010000024.1, on the reverse strand, counting down.
CTTGTAATAACAGCCATTGCTCACTCTGGTGATCACCATAATGCCTTTACCGCCAGAACCTTTTGCCGGTTTTATCACAAAACCGCTACGGTCTAGGACCATAGCTGGAATTTCTTGGATTTTATGTTGTTGGTGAACAACCCCAATTAAATCGGGAACCGCAATGCCATTAGCCAGCGCAAGTTGTTTAGTAATCAGTTTGTCATCAACGCGCTTATAAAACTTGCGCTGATTGTAACGACCAATATAGCTAATATTGCGCCTGTTCATGTTGAGTACACCGCTACGGCTCAATTCCCAGGGCCAGGCGTACTTCATTATTGCTCTCCAACTAATGGTTTAAAGCGTTTTAGCTCAGTTAAACGGTAACCAGTGTACTGGCCCATCACTAATACCAAGGCTAAGATCACTAAATGAATACCCAAGAAGTTAAATACCCAATATTGGACTATTTGATTGTCCATGGCTAGGTATGCCAATGTTGCTACAAACAAGCTGCCGCCACCTGAGACAAAGACTTTCTTAGGGCCTTCTTCTTCCCAGAGAATCGACATACGCTCAATGGTCCACGCTAGGATGATCATTGGGAAGAAGGTTACAGTGAGTCCTTCATTTAAGCCTAATTTGAATGAGATTAAGGTAAATAACCCAATAATGAAAATCACCACAATAATCACCGCCGATATTCGGGAGATCAGTAGTAAGTTGAGGGTCGACAGATAGGAACGGATCATTAATCCACAGGCTATAATCAGTAAGAAACCAATTAAGCCTGTTAATAAGGTGGTTTGAATAAAGGCCATGGCAATCAATACCGGCATAAAAGTACCCGATGTTTTGATGCCGACAATGACGCGCAAGAAAACCACCACTAATACCCCAATAGGAATTAATAGAATGCCTTTAAAGGTGCTTTGTTCTTCAAGCGGTAACTGATACAAGGAAAAGTCCCACGCATCGTCATTCATCATCATGTCAATAGAGGTTGCCAATGCGGAGCGAGTATCCTTTAACATTGAGAAATTCACTAATGAATTAGTCCCCCCCATAACATCAAGCACTGAGTGTCCGGAATATTCCCATAACACTAGCGTATTATCACGGCCTTTCTTGTTGTTTGGAACGTCAAAAAGTATCCATTCACCATCATTATAAATCTGAACGTATGATGTGAGCTGCTGACGACGTCGTTGATCTTCGAGTTGCAAACCATTAATGATCCGTGCCGGCACGCCTTTTGAGTGCAACATATGCACAAACAAATTTGTTGAGGTGTTGGCTGATAACAACAACGCCATATTTTGGCTTTGATCATTATCATTAATTAAATTCATTAACTGCTGTGCAAAAGACAAGTTTGTTGCACTGCGGATCCATACTTCTTCAATTATTTGGTCTGCTGCTGATTTTTCTGTTGCAGGCCATAAATAAGGTTCAGGCGTAAGGGGTTCTTCATCTGTTTCAATATTGAGTTTGCCTGTTGGGACTAGCGTGACTCGATAATACAGTGCTTGTGGGCCTGAAGCTTCGCGAATTGACCAAACGGCACGGCGATTATCGGTGTCAGCGGAAATATTTAAGCCATAACCTGATGACGAAGCATTCTCGACCAATATGTCAAAGGCAGGATCGTTAGGTAATGAAAAATTAACTTCGGCGGGTTGGTTTGTACCATTAAAACTGACCTTGGCATCTATGGCCCAACTTTGCACTTGTTCACCCGGTAAAAAAGGCACATTGTGCTCAATACCACGGTAAATACTGGCACTTATCCCTGCGATAAACAGCAGTACAACGAATATGTAAAACGGTTTACGAGAATGCATTACGGATCCTACTTAATTAACGTGGTAATTTGGTTTTTAGCTTTGCCATGAATGTACATTTGGCCCACATCAACAATGGCAATGTCTTTCATAAACTTGCGACCTAGTAATAAAGGATAATCTAGGTGGCTTCGATCTGTTAGGTTTAATTCTGTTTCAGCGGAATATTTACCTATTTTTAAATGGGCATGGATAACGGGACGACGATCATTACCGGTATCAACATCTTGTTTAATACGAATGAAGTGTTCAACTTCTGATTCAAACGTATTGCCAGGTTGATCAAACCCATTAGTCATTACGTCAAAACGAACCCATTGTTCGCCTTCTCGTTCAAATAATACAATATTGCGCGCATCTAAAGATGATGACTCTGCACCGGTATCGATACGGGTCGCAAACTTGACTTTCAATTCATCAATAAAGACACTTTCGACTTCACCGAGTAGAAATTTTTCACCCATAATGCTTTCTGGGCATTGTTTAACCTCGGCCATCTTTGGCATTGGTGGTTGAACCATAATCGTTTCCGATTTTTGTCTCATCGCAGTACTTACCTGAGTCTTCAGTTTTCTGATTTCGGTGGAAAGCGCGCTAATGTCGTTTGTCTGTTGGCTATTATTTGAATTAATTGCATCAATAATAACGGTTTGCGAAACTTGCAGACCGTTATTAAAATCAGCATTGGTGAGCGGAGGTGTTATCGGTTTTTGAGTGACGCTGCAACCTGCGATGAGGGCCGCTACAACGGATAGAGCAATTACCTGCTTTAACATGTCAATTCCTGTTGAATAGTATTATTTATACCAAATCGTGGTTAGGTTGGTTTTTCGTCGCAATAATGATCGCCCTTTTAGGCGCAGGATAACCTTCTACGGTTAAACTCACATCATTTGGATCGAGATAATCAACTAGAGATTCATTTTTCATCCACTGGGTGCTGCGTTGTTCTGCTAATGAGGTGATATCAATGTCAACACAACGAATATCGGTAAACTCGCATTTTTCTAACCATAACATTAAGGCGGCAACTGAAGGCAAAAACCAAACGTTGTTCATTTTTCCATATCTATCTTGTGGAACCAGTACCGCATTTTCATCGCCATCGATCACCAGAGTTTCAAGTACAAGTTCACCACCGACTCGCAGTTGGTCACGTAATTGTAGTAAATGATCAATGGGTGAGCGACGGTGATAGAGCACGCCCATTGAAAATACAGTATCAAAGGCATCTAAAGCCGGTAACTCTTCAATGCCAAGAGGCAGTAAATGCACTGGGTGCTGATTACCTGCGATTCGTTTTAGGGCTTCAAATTGGCATAAAAATAATGGTGAAGGATCTATCCCTACTACGCGAGAGGCTCCCGCACCATACATCCGCCACATGTGGTAACCACTTCCACAGCCCACATCTAAAACGGTACGATTATTTAAAGGCGAAATAAACGCTTTAACTCGATCCCATTTCCAATCACTGCGCCATTCAGTATCAATTTGGATACCATGTACTGAAAAAGGCCCTTTGCGCCACGGCTGAAAAACGGCTAATAAATTAGTCAGTTTCTCTACTTGACCAGGGCTTAATTGTTCTCCACTGCCAATGGTTACGCTGCTAGTAAAATCAACTTGATCAGGTTGTGGGTAATGTAATTTATTGAGAACCTTTTCCCATTTAGGCAAATTGCCGTGTTTATGATCTCGTTGCCATTGCCCCAAAATTGCCGGTAATGTTTCCAGCCAATGTTGCAGGTTTGAATCGGCAATATCTTTGTAAAAAGAGCTAAAATTGATCATTTAATCGCTACCATAGATGCAAAGTTAAAACATTGAAACCAGACTGAAAAGTGCGAAAAACCATTTTCAGTAAAACGCTGTTCATGTACATTCAAGCTATCTGGGCGCATCACGTTTTCTAACGCACTGCGTTTTTGACTTATTTCGAGTTCACTATACCCATTTGCACGCTTAAAATCTAAATGCTGTTGATCCAGTAATTGATGTATATGATTATCTTCAAAAAACAACTTCTCTGAAATGACTAATATACCACCAGGCAACATTCCGTCATAAATGCGTTTTATCAAGGCATCACGATCGTGAGTAGGCAAAAATTGTAGGGTAAAGTTTAGCACTACCATCGATGCTTTATTAATGTCTACATCTCTTATATCAGCGCACAGCAGGTTAACTTGAATATCACTCACATAAGCCGCGAGATTTTCGGTACAACGTTCAATCATTGATTGGCTGTTGTCTACCGCATAAATCTGGCATCCTCGTCCTTCAATCTGGCGACGAATACTTAATGTTGCCGAGCCTAACGAACTGCCAAGATCGTATATATTGCTTTGAGGTGTGACAAATCGATTAGCAAAATCACCTATGGTATTGATGATTTGTGCATAGCCAGGAACAGAGCGGCGGATCATGTCATTAAAGACACCTGCAACACGTTGATCAAATTGAAAATCTGCTATTTGGTTTGTTGCATTAGCGTATATCGTATCTTGTTGAGAGTTCATGAGTTGCAATGTGAAAAAATTAAGTTTGTATTTTAGCTAATCATGGTGAACCACAGCAAGTATCTAACGGGCAATTTATGAGTTTTTTTTCAAATAGATCACGATGATGTCAATAAGATAGGCTTAAACTGCTTATTTTTGCTGGCATTATGTACAATATGTTCAAAAATTAATTTCTATTCATAAAATTAGCACGACACAAGCTGGAAAAATGATATTATTTAGCCTTGTTACAAAGTAATAACAATAGATGTCTGCTAAACCATTCTCAACCATCTTTGGCTAACATCATCAATATTGATCTTTTACCACATTCTGCTGTTCTATCAGTCAATTACTATGAACCCGTTTATTCGGTGAATACAGTATAAAAAGTGAAAGTATTAGGGAAAAAACTTGAAATTTATACCTTGGATATTAGCATTAGTATTTGCGTGTTTTTCAATACCTGCGCAAGCATTACACTCAGATAAAATCGATAAGCCCGTTGAAAATAAACCCTTGATCATTGTTATGGGGGAAGATACGTATCCGTTTGAATATTTAGATGAGAGGGGGACTCCTGCCGGTATTTTAGTTGATTTATGGCGCGAGTGGTCAATCATCACTGACACTAAAGTGCAATTTGTGTCTCGGCACTGGCAGCAGTCAATGAATCAACTCGAACAGAAAAAAGCAGATGTTCATATTGGTATGTCTCAAAACCAAGCACGGTTAAAAAAGTTTGATTTTGCTAAATCATTTACCTCATTAAATACCTATTTATACATTCATAAGTCGATAAATAGTAAAAAGAAAATTAGCGATTTAATTCCCTATCAAGTCGGTATTGTGACGGGCTCATCCCATGAAGCAACATTATCAGCGTTAGAACCTAAGCTTAGTTTTAAGCGTTATCAAAATCGTGAACAATTGTTACAAGCGGCGGTTAACGGAGAGTTGTTTGTTTTCGCCGGTATTGAAGGATACCAACGCAACTTAGCACTAGAGCAAGATATCGCGGCAAATTTTTACAGCTCATCACGTATCTTAATTAAAAAAATCAACCTTGCACCGGCAGTAGTGAAAGGGGATCAAGCGCTTGTTAACAAAATAAATAATGGTTTTGAATTAATACCCGCCGAGGTTATCCAGCAAATAGAGCGTCACTGGTTAGGTTATCATCGACAAACATCGGGTGTGATTATTGCGATGCAAAATGGTGTCGAACCCTACGTAGATATCGATGCTGATGGTTTTCCACATGGCATGCTAGTTGACTTATGGACATTATGGTCAGAAAAAACCGGTATCAAAATTGATTTTGTTGCAGGCGACATGAACAGCAGTATTGATGACGTCAAACGTGGCGTGGCAGACGTTCACATTGGGTACCCTGAAAGCCAAGATATGCGAACGGGTCTCAAGCAAGCTTGGCATATTATTTCAGTCAAAAGTCGTTTTTTTAGTTCAAACCCGAAATTAACTCATATTGAAGATATTGCCATGCGCATCGGGGTGTTTCCTACAGCACCGTATATTAGTGATATAAAAAAAACGTTTCCTAAGGCACAGTTACGTTTTTATGACACCTTAGAAAGTATGGTGAAAGCGGGTCGCAATGACGAAATTAGCGGTTTTGTGTCGTCTGCCGCCATGACGTCACATTATTTGTTGGCTAATAAATTATGGGCAGAGTTTCGACAATATACTGATATCGAATTTTCGACAGATATGTATGCGTTAACACGTGTTGACGACAGTGGATTAGCGGATCGAATTCAAGCAGGATTTAGTTTAATTTCTGTCGAGGAACAAATTCAAATCGAACGTAAATGGTTAATTAATCCAGACGATCGTTATTTTGCAGGTTCTGCCAATAAAATAAAACTAACAACTCAACAAAAGCAATATATAAGTACCTTAGGTGCTATCAAAATGGGTTACCTAAAAAATTGGGCTCCTATGGAATTTCAAGGGAAAAATGGTGAATTTTTAGGGGTGAATGCAGACATTAAAAATTTACTGGTTAAACAACTCAATTTAACCATTATCCCAGTGGCTTATGATGATTTTGGTAAAATGGTCAGTGACCTTGTTAAAGGAGAAATTCATTTAGTTGCCAGCATGGCTAAAACATCGGATCGGGCAAACACTCTTGCATTCTCATTAGCATATTGGCCGTCACCTTGGGCGATAATCACTTCATTAACTCAACCTCCCATTTTTAATGTCTCACAAATTGCGGGTAAACGACTGGCTGTTGTTGATGGCTACCATATTGTGGATCAGCTTCGTCAACAATACCCAGAAATAAAGTTAGTGGTTGTGTCAGATACCAAGCAGGGTACGGAAGCGGTGATTAATGGCAGCGCGGATATGTTTGTTGAACAAGTGGCGACATTGGCGACTACTTTAAAAGGTGGTCAATATCCGAGTTTAAAAATGTCGTTGTTAACCGAGTTTACTGAGCAGCATAGCCACATTGGTCTATTCCCCGGGCTCAAAAATTTAGTTCCTTTGATTGATAGAGCGATTGCGACTATAGATGAAACAGAACAACAAAACATGTATCAAAAATGGGTATCATTAGATCTCAATAGTGACACATTACGTTACCAGCGTTGGCTTAAATTATTGGTGATCGGTTTGTTAATTATCACTCTGATCGCCATCGTGATATTGATGTCAAATCGACGCTTAAATGTCGAAATCCAAAAGCGCTTTAAAGCTGAAGAAACGCTTAAGTATATGGCAGATCATGACAATGTTACCGCACTGCCTAATCGCAGTTTACTTGATGATAGATTAACGCAAGCAACACTGACTCATCATAGAGATAAATTAAAATTTGCATTGTTGTTTATTGATTTAGATGGCTTTAAAGCGATAAATGATCAGCACGGTCATCATATGGGTGATAAGTTACTACAACGCATAGCCGTGTTATTAACTCGACATGTAAGAGAATCAGACACTGTGGCTCGTTTTGGTGGTGATGAGTTTGTGGTGTTATTAAATCACATAGAAGCTAAAGAAAATGCCCGTCAAGTGGCTGATAACATCTTAATCGCATTAAAGAAGCCGTTATTAATCGATGATATCAGTGTCACTATTTCGGCCAGTATCGGTGTGGCTATCTTCCCTGATGATGCCGATAGTGGGGCTTTATTATTGAAGAAATCAGATCAGCTAATGTATCAGGCTAAAAAAGTCGGCGGTCATCAATACAAAATGAATTAGTTTACCTTGATGGTTTTTCAGTCAATCGGTCGAGATTATTTGCTCTAGGTCTAGTTAATTCACCCAATCTGATTGATACTTCAATGCATAAGTTTGAGTCACGGTATATAATGCCGTTTTTGTGGTTTTCGATTTCCAAAATACCGCTTTGTGGATAAAGGATAGAGTTCAATGCGCAGTCATTATTGTGGAGACGTTAATAAGTCTCATCTAGGTCAAGAAGTAACTTTAGTCGGTTGGGTAAACCGTAGTCGAGATTTAGGCGGAGTCGTATTTTTAGACTTACGCGATAGAGAAGGGCTAGTGCAGGTTGTTTATGACCCAGATCTAAAAGATGTTTTTGATATAGCAAGCACGTTGCGCAGTGAATTTTGTGTTCAGGTCAAAGGGGTTGTTAGTGCCCGTCCAGAAAGCCAAGTCAATTCAAACATGAAGACTGGCGAAATTGAAATTTTGGGTAAGCAATTGACCATTATTAATGCTTCTGCTCCGTTGCCATTGAGCATGGATAATTACCAAAATAACAGCGAAGAACAACGTTTAAAATACCGTTATTTAGATTTACGTCGTCCAGAGATGGCCGAGCGTCTTATTTTTCGTGCAAAAGTGACCAGCTCAGTGCGTCGCTTTTTAGACAGCAATGGCTTTTTAGATATCGAAACGCCTATTTTGACTAAAGCCACCCCAGAAGGTGCGCGTGACTATTTAGTTCCTAGCCGGACTTATAAAGGTCAGTTTTTTGCTTTACCTCAATCACCACAGCTGTTCAAACAGCTGCTAATGATGTCTGGTTTTGATCGCTATTACCAAATTGTAAAATGTTTCCGTGATGAAGATTTACGGGCAGATCGCCAGCCTGAATTTACTCAAATCGATATTGAAACTTCGTTTATGTCTTCTGAACAAGTCATGGAAAAAACTGAGCAAATGATGCGCGGTTTATTCCAAGATTTATTGAATGTTGATTTAGGCGATTTTCCACGCATGTCATACGCAGAAGCAATGAAGCGTTACGGTTCTGATAAACCCGATTTGCGTAACCCGCTTGAGTTAGTTGATATTGCCGATTTAGTTAACAATGTCGAGTTTGCCGTTTTTAATGGCCCGGCAAACGATGTAGAAGGCCGCGTAGCAGCGTTACGTATTCCAACTGGCGCATCATTATCACGTAAGCAAATTGATGACTACACTAAGTATGCTGGTATTTATGGCGCTAAAGGCTTAGCGTGGATGAAGATAAATGACTTAGCAGCAGGTATCGAAGGTATTCAATCTCCAGTACTTAAGTTTTTAACCGAAGCTATCGTTAACGACATTATTAGCCGTACTGGCGCACAAACCGGTGATATCATTCTATTTGGTGCAGACAAAGCGACCGTCGTGGAAGAAGCCATGGGCGCGCTGCGCTTAAAAGCAGGTGAAGATTTCAAGCTACTTGAAGGTGAATGGCGCCCATTATGGGTGGTTGACTTCCCAATGTTTGAACAAATTAATGGTGGTTTCCACGCCGTTCACCATCCATTTACCGCCCCTCGTGGGATTAGTGCTGAACAATTGGCCGCCGATCCCGCGGTGGCAATTTCAGATGCCTACGACATGGTGTTAAATGGTTGTGAGTTAGGGGGTGGTTCAGTACGTATCCACAACGCAGAAATGCAAAGCACAGTATTTGGCATTTTAGGCATTGAAGCAGAAGAAGCGAATGAAAAATTCGGATTCTTACTTGAAGCATTACGTTATGGTACCCCACCTCATGCTGGTTTAGCCTTCGGATTAGATCGTATTATTATGTTAATGACAGGGGCAAGCTCAATTCGTGACGTGATGGCTTTCCCTAAAACCACCACAGCGGCGTGTCCGTTAACCAATGCGCCAGGATTTGCTAACCCAGTTCAACTCGCTGAGTTAGGCATTGCTGTGGTTGAAAAGGTTAAAACAGAAGAGTAAAACGCTAACGTTAGCCATTTGCTCGCTCTTAAATGGGCACTATATACCGAGGCTTTTGCCTCGGTACGTTTTTGACAAGTAGACTGTTTCACTTGAAAAATTCTATTAAATAGTAAGGAGATATAATGGCAGGACACAGTAAATGGGACAATATTAAACACCGTAAAGCGGCACAAGATGCTAAACGCGGTAAGTTATTCACCAAATTTATTCGCGAGCTCAATGTGGCGGCCCGCGAAGGCGGTTCTGATATTGATGCTAATCCCAGATTACGCGCTGCAGTCGATAAAGCCTTATCCAATAATATGACCCGAGATACCGTTGAACGCGCAATCAAACGTGGTGCCGGTGAAATGGATGGTCAGCAATTAGAAACCATTATTTATGAAGGCTATGGTCCCGGAGGGACTGCTGTGATGGTTGAAACAATGACGGATAATCGTAATCGTACTGTTTCTGGCGTGCGAAATGCGTTTAATAAGTCTGGTGGCAACTTAGGTACCGACGGTTCAGTGGCGTATCTGTTTACTAAATCTGGCATTATTTCTTATGACACTGATATTGATGAAGATAGCTTAATAGACAGTGCGTTAGAGGCGGGTGCTGAAGATGTTGTCACTCATGACGATGGTTCTATCGATGTGTTTACCACTCCAGATACCTTTGGCAAAGTCAAAGATGCACTTGATAGCGCGTCCTTTGACTCTGTTCATGCTGAAGTGACCATGGTTGCGTCATTAAAAGCTGAACTTGATGCTAACACTGCTGAAAAGTTTTTACGTTTAATCGATAACTTAGAAGATAATGATGATGTACAAGAGGTATATCATAATGCTGATATTTCAGATGACGTTATGCAAGTATTAGACAACGCATGAGGCATCAATGGCCATTATTTTAGGGGTTGATCCCGGCTCCCGTATTACAGGCTATGGTGTGATCCAATGCCAAGGCCGTCAACAGATTTACCTTGGCAGCGGCTGTATCCGAACATCTGCCGATGATTTACCCCAACGATTACAACAAATTTATGCGGGTCTATGCGAAATTATTACTCAATATCAGCCTGATGAGTTTGCCATTGAACGGGTTTTTATGGCAAAAAATGCCGACTCTGCCCTAAAACTGGGTCAAGCAAGAGGCGCGGCGATTGTCGCGGCAACATGTGCCGGACTGCCTGTTGCTGAATATAGCGCGACACAGATAAAAAGTGCAGTCGTAGGGACGGGTCGAGCCCAAAAAACACAAGTTCAACATATGATTAAGCAATTACTTAAACTACCTGCTTCACCACAAGCCGATGCGGCGGATGCGTTAGGGGTAGCAATATGCCATTTTCATACTTATCAAAGCCTTATCGCTATGGGTGGTAAAGCTAGCAGCAGAACATATGGAAGATACAAATGATAGGTCGTCTAAGTGGTATTTTAGTTGAAAAACACGCGCCTGAAGTGGTGCTCGATGTCAATGGTGTCGGTTATGAGTTGCAAGTGCCCATGACCAGCTTTTATGAGTTGCCAGCGTTAAATCATGCTGCGATGTTATTTACCCATTTTGTGGTGCGTGAAGATGCGCAGTTACTTTATGGCTTTATCACTAAACAAGAGCGGGCATTATTTCGTTTATTGATTAAAACCAACGGCGTTGGCCCTAAGTTAGCGTTAACCATTTTATCGGGTATGACAGCATCGGAGTTTGTTTCATGTGTCGAACGTGACGACATTGCCACCTTAGTCAAGTTACCTGGCGTGGGTAAGAAAACCGCTGAACGCTTAGTCATTGAAATGCGTGATAAGCTTAAAAGCTTGCTTGAAGCATCAGCGGGTTCTGAGCGCGAATTTATGTTGCAGAGTAATTATACACCGGCTCCGACAGCAGACAGTGCAGAGGAAGATGCCATTTCCGCGTTATTATCGTTAGGCTATAAACCTGCACAAGCCAGTAAATCAGTTTCTGCGGCTTTTAAACAAGGTATGAGTTCTGAAACGTTAATTAAAGCTGCATTAAAATCAATGTTATAAATATGATGATATGCATAAACAGGGTACGTAAAAATGATTGAAGCTGATCGTCTAATCCAGCCACAGGAACAAGGTCAAGATGAACTTATTGATCGTGCTATGCGCCCTAAAATGTTGGATGAGTATACAGGTCAAGATGATACTCGAGCCCAGCTTAAGATTTTTATTCAAGCAGCGATAAATCGTCGCGAAGCACTTGATCACATGCTAATTTTTGGTCCTCCAGGTTTAGGTAAAACAACCTTGGCGATGATTGTAGCCAATGAAATGGGAGTGAATATCAAATCCACTTCTGGCCCTGTACTTGAAAAAGCGGGGGATTTAGCGGCTTTACTGACTAACCTTGAAGAGGGGGATGTGCTGTTTATCGATGAAATTCATCGTCTAAGCCCTGTAGTCGAAGAGATCCTTTATCCGGCGATGGAAGACTACCAACTTGATATTATGATTGGTGAAGGTCCTGCTGCGCGTTCGATTAAATTAGATTTGCCGCCATTTACACTTATTGGCGCTACCACGCGTGCCGGTGCATTAACCTCACCATTGCGGGCTCGTTTTGGTATTCCATTACGGTTAGAATTTTACAATGTGAAAGATCTTACCACCATAGTGATCCGTTCAGCTAAGGTGATGGAACTTGAGATAGATGGTCAAGGCGCGATTGAAATAGCCAAGCGCTCACGCGGCACCCCGCGAATTGCCAACCGTTTATTACGCCGGGTTCGCGATTATGCTGAAGTCAAACATGATGGCAAAGTGACCCAAAAAGTGGCCGAATATGCCCTCGATTTACTCGATGTTGATGAGCAAGGTTTTGATTACTTAGATCGTAAACTCTTGCTTGCCATTATTGATAAATTTATGGGTGGCCCTGTAGGATTAGATAACCTCGCGGCGGCCATCGGTGAAGATAGAGAAACGATTGAAGACGTACTGGAGCCTTTTTTAATTCAGCAAGGCTTTATTCAGCGCACACCAAGAGGCCGTATTGCGAGTCAAAGAGCTTATGATCATTTTAGTCTTGTTAAGCCCGAATAAGCCCAATCTTATCCACTTGCTTTAGTGAACATACGCAATTAGACCAATATCGTTTTAGATAAAAAAACCAGCTTTCGCTGGTTTTAATCTTACTAGGTGAGCGATATATGATCAGGCCTAGCTATTTAACTTGTGGTGATAAGGATGGATCTAACCTAACGCTTCAGTCGCCGAACTCTTTTGAATTAACTCAATTTTGTATCCGTCAGGATCTTCAACAAAGGCAATTTCAGTTTTGCCGCCGGCAACCGGACCCGGTGCTCGAGTAATGTTACCGCCAGCGGCAGCAATCGTCTCGCAACGGGCATAAATATCGTCTTCGCCTATGGCTAAATGCCCAAAGCCATTACCCAAATTATATGTATCGACACCCCAATTATAAGTTAACTCTATAACGGCTTGGCCTGTTGTTTCCTCACCAAAACCAACAAAAGCGAGGGTGTATTTGTACTCTGGGTTTTCAGATTGGCGTAGTAGTTTCATTCCCATGACTTGGGTATAAAATTGAATGCTACGTTCAAGGTTGCCTACTCGGATCATCGTATGAAGTAATTGCGACATGATATGCTCTCTTATAAAATTTATCTGACTTTAACAAGCTCAGATGACAATGAAAAGTTTTGCAGTTCTGATTGATTAAAACTTAAAACGAACAAGGTGAGGTTGCATTGTTTTACTCGAGTGGATAGCCAGTTGTTCTCGAATAGACAATAATCATATTTTGCTTTGGCTCACATTTATGATGTTATCTTTTGGGCATTTGGCCTAAAAGCGTTATTATTTCGTTATACACATATGGAGGCAAGACAATGAATACAGAATTAAAAATGGCCTTAGGCACGACTGTCGTAATCGCAATTTGTTTTAGCGCGTTTTTTGTGTCGATGTTTTAAGCACCATCATAAAATAGATAGCCCCATTTGATCCACCGCTAAATAACTGTATTGCATGTTAATTGATGAGTTAACATTCAAAACATTGATATAAATACCCCAAAACACCCTAGGTGATTTGGGGTTATTCTTCTGGATAGACCTTGTCTTTAAAATCTGCGTTATATTCACTAAATACAGCTGCCACAACGTGGTTTTTGCGCTAAACAAGTGTAACGCCCATGTAGAATAAACCAATGATGTACATCGACCTTAAACTCACTTGTCACCACTTTAAGCATATTCAGTTCAACTTGGTCGACATTTTTGCCAGGAGCAAACTTAGTGCGATTCGCTAACCTAAAAATATGCGTGTCGACCGCAATCGTGGGCCAACTTTAAGTGGTGTTAATTATTGCATATGTTTTATATGGAAAGAATACACTATTGGGTTGTTTTGTGCTTAACGGAAGTTAACAGCAGCAATATCAAAACTTCCGTTTATCGCTAAAACAGTTATTGATACTGTAATTTTAATTGCTGATTTTTGTTGTAAGCGCGAGTCTAACTCTCATCACTCTCATCACTCTCATCACTCTCATTGCGACTTAAAAGCCTACCAAACTATTTCAAATTAACGATGTCACTACACTCTCGATTTCAGATGCTAATTGTCCGTTAAATTCACTAGCCGTTATCACAGCGAGCCACATCTATCAGCTGTACTTAATGAAATGAAAAATGCTCTATTGCTCTTGCTTACCTATATATATCAATAGATCAAACTACTTAAGTCCAAACTACCAACTCAATATTTTAACGTCCACTTTCGTCTCTATGTTAGCGTTGGGTGAGGTTATGTCGAATAACAAAAATCGACCGCTTTGAGGTCATCGTGACGCTTAGCATCATATATTGGAATGAAATGTTGTTAACTCTCAAAAAACTGACAAATATGCTCATTGCGAAAGTGACTAGTAGCAACACCAAAGCTTCTTCTATCCTATCTAAATAGCTCTTTCAAACGCAGATTTTTAGTATCTAAAACCATCCGTTTGTGGCGTAGAACAAACATTAAGTGAGAAAGCTTTCTATTGACGATAGTCGGTAGGCTTTTGTTTAGTTGGCGATGTTCTATGGTGGAGATTTGGGTATGTGCAGCTTGTTTGGCCTTATAGATGCTGACGGTTTGTTTGCTGTTGTGAATGAGTGATGTGTGAGTGTTGTTTTCTCGATAAAAAAAGTAGGGTAATGAAGCTCCCCCTACTTTTTTGGTAACAGTTAAGTCTTAATCTCGATATTTCATCTCTTGCAGCAATGAAGTACTCATGATGGTTCGAAACTCAGCACGGTTACCGCTTTCAGATTCCATCTTTTCCATACTTTTCTTTGCCCACGCCATATACGTGGTACGACGCTTTTCATTTTCAGCAACGGATGCCATGTTTTCGAATACACGAACCAGGTAAAGGTCAGGCTCATCCATTCTGGGGTGTACATTACTAATAACTTTAGCATCTATTAGCCAGCCTTGAGATTTGGCATAATCGCTGTTTTTACGCCATTCGCCCGCAAGCCACGTCGAATATTTAAGGCCAGCACCATCGGATATTTTTATACCTGTAACTTCCCAATACTCACCACCAATAAAAGGTGGTTCTTCTGCATATACATTTTGAATAGCGAATAAGCTTAATACACAAAACAATAATCCTTGGATTGAATTTGTTTTCATTTTTTGTATTTCCTAATTATTCGTGAACATGGGTGTTCACAGTGATATAAAAATAGTTCAATGTTTTTACTTTGTCTAATTTGGATTTGCTTAACATACAGGTGATCATATGACCGCAATAGCTTGGGGAAAACAGCAGAAAAATCGGGCTTAATAGGTGCAGGAACACGAGGTCATGTTTGTGCTACTTTTGGTTTAGAGGCGGGCAGATTAATTGGCATACCTATCGGTTCTTATATAAGTAGAAAATTATAGTGGCATAATAAAACTGGGCTGCAATATAAATTTAAACAGAACTCGATACGTCAGCTTTAGTATGTAAACAGTCTATGTTGAATCCGTTTTACATTCAGGCAAGAGTCTCCTCTTTGGCAGCTACTAACCTTAAATTTTTATTCGATAAATTCAAACTTTCAATATTTTTCTGGATATCTCGAAAGTTCATTTCAGTGTCAGGAAAATACTAAATAAGTAATAACAGAACCACTTACTCTTCGTGGCAAGAGTGAAGATAGATCAAGCTATGATAATGATTACCTACCATAGCTGACGATGAGATTATAAATGGGTTAAGTAAATCTTTAGTCTTCAGTCTTCTCTTTAAAATCACACAAGTCTTCGATAATACAAGAACCGCAGCGAGGCTTTCGTGCTATGCACGTGTATCTACCATGCAAAATTAACCAGTGATGTAGATCATACATAAATTCAGTTTTGTTAGGGGTGTTCTTAATGATGGCTTGTTCGGTTTCTTCAACAGTCTTACCTTTAGCGTAGCCTGTGCGATTAGCTACTCGTTGAATATGTGTATCAACAGCAATAAAGTATCTACCTTCATTATCTTTTAGCCAGCCAAATGCCGTATTGAGAACGACGTTTGCTGTTTTTCGACCCACGCCAGGTAAAGCTTCTAGTGCGTCTCTGTTTTCTGGTACCGCACCATTATGCAAATCCAGCAGCATTTTACAGGCGTTAATCACATTAATAGCTTTGTTATTGTATAGGCCAATGGTTTTAATGTATTGCTTAAGCCCGTCAACCCCTAAGTCAAATATGGCTTGAGGCGTATTGGCAACAGGAAACAGCTTATTGGTCGCTTTATTGACACTGACATCGGTCGCTTGTGCTGATAATGTCACAGCAACTAATAACTCAAATGGGCTTGAAAAGTTCAATTCAGTTTCAGGCTTAGGGTTATTGTCTCTTAATCGGTTGAGAATTTGGATACGTTTATCTTTATTCATATTAATCGGTCAATTCATCGTTAAGTTAACGGCCGTTTTAGAGTAACCGCGGAGTCGTGTTAGTTGACTTTAGTGATCCGAGCACGCGTCACGCCAACACTTTCAGCTTTAGGCTGCTGTGCTTTTACTCGGCTATCGATGACATTTTTAAGGGCAATTAATAATCCCATCGCTATAAATGCTCCCGGCGGCAACATCGCCAATAAAAATGGTGTGTCCACATGCCACACATGAATCGTTAACACACTCGCCCAATCACCTAATAATAAATCAGCACCACCAAATAGGGTCCCTTGACCGAGTAATTCTCGGCTGGCACCTAAAACAACCAGTACAGCAGTAAAACCTAACCCCATCATTAATCCATCAAAGGCCGAGTGGGCTACAGAGTTACGAGAGGCAAATGCTTCAGCGCGGCCGATGATGACGCAGTTGGTCACAATCAGTGGTAAAAAAATGCCTAACGACAAATATAGATTATAGGCATAAGCGTTGATCAGTAATTGTACGCAAGTGACAAGTGCGGCAATGATCATAACAAATACTGGGATACGAATTTCTTTAGGAACAATATCGCGTACCAAGGAAACTAAGACATTGGATCCAATTAGTACCAACAAAGTGGCAACCCCCAAACCTAATGCATTTGTGATTGTTGCTGTCACAGCAAGCAGCGGACATAAACCTAATAGTTGGACTAATCCGGGGTTATTCTTCCATAACCCTTGAGCCGCGATTGCACGATAATTACTCATGGTTGGCCTCACAGGCATAATGACTTTGGTAGAGCGCTTGGCGATGTTGTTCAACAAATGTCATCGCATTTGCAATGGCTTTAACATAAGCGCGCGGAGTAATGGTCGCACCGGTAAATTGATCAAATTGTCCGCCATCTTTTTTCACTTTCCAGTCGCTTGAATTTCCAGTAAAACGTTTGCCGCTGAAATGAGTGACCCAATCAGACTTTCGTAAATCAATTTTATCGCCTAAGCCAGGCGTTTCTTGATGGAAAAGGGTGCGAACACCCAATATTGTCCCGGTGTTATCAACGCCAATAATGAGTTTTATTGCTCCGTTATAACCATCTGGAGCAATGGCTTCAATCGCGATGGCAACAGGTTGTTCGCCTTTATAAGCAAGATAGGCCGGCAAATCGGCTTTAGTGCCTAATAGCTGCGGAGAATTAACCAAAATACATTGCTCACTGAGTACATTGTCGTGTAATTCGGTCGGAATAATTTGGTTAAGCGTTAGGGTTAATTGTTTTTGCTGTTGCAATAATATTGTGTCACTGGTTAAGGCATTCACCAACGCGACGAGGCCGGTGCAACATAAGGCAAATAGGCCGAGTAACAGGCCATTTTTAATCATCGGGTTAGTTGTTAAAATAGACATAATTAATTTCCTGCTCGATGACCATAGCTACGCGGGCGAACATAATAATCAATAAAAGGTGCGCACATGTTAGCTAACAATACGGCAAATGCGACGGCATCAGGGTAGCCACCAAAGGTGCGTATTAAGTAAATGAGTAAGCCTATCATGGCGCCAAATATCAGTCGACCGCGAGGACTCGCTGCTGCAGTGACTGGGTCGGTGGCAATAAAAAATGCCGCCAACATGGTACCACCGGAAAATAAATGCATCATTGGACTGACGAAGGTATCCGGACTGATTAAAAATCCGCCACTGGCGCAAATAAATAATGTCAGTAAAATAGAGACGCTGATGTGCCAGCGTATAACATGAAGCTTGAGCATGATTAGCCCACCTACAAGGTAAGCCAAATTCACCCAAAACCAGCCGGCACCGACACTGCCATTGAAGATGATTTTAGCCAAACTTTCTGTCGTGGTCATGCCCATTGAAAGATCGGTCTTAAGTGTGTCCAGTGGTGTTGCCATTGTGGTGCCGTCAATCGCAAGCCGAAAAAAATCTGCCGAATAGACGTTGTTTAATTGAAAAATACTGTTAATAGTATTGCTTAAATCTGCGCTATTGAGCGTGAGCGTTTGCGGAGCGACCCATGATGTCATTTGCACTGGGAATGAAATCAACAATAGAACGTAAGCGGCCATAGCCGGGTTAAAGACGTTATTACCCAGCCCGCCGTAAAGCTGCTTAACGATGACAATGGCAAATACTGTGCCTATTACAATGAGCCACCAAGGTGCTAAAGGCGGAATCGCAACCGCAAGTAAGCTTGCAGTAACCAATGCACTATTATCAGATAACGTGGCGGAAATATTTTTGTTTCGTAACTTCATTACGGCAGATTCAGCTAAATAAGCCACTGTAATGGCGAGTAATAACTGTACAAGAGTACCATAACCGAAATAATAGCTTTGTACTGCAATACCCGGTATTAGGCATAGCGCGACACGTTTCATCACTTTATTGGTGTGCAATGTTGTGCTGACATGTGGAGATGAGGCAATTTTAAATGCCATAGTTATTGTTCCTCTTGCTTAGCACTGTTAGCGAGCTTTTTCGCTTTTGCTTTGGCGACAGCGGCAGCAATTTTGGCTTTTTTGTTATCTACAGCTTGGGTGGTGGCTGAATGAGTTACTTCAGCTTCACTCGCAGTGTTGTGGTCATTATCGGTAATAGTCTGATTTTTGCTAACGACAGCATGTTCAGTCACCGCAGTGCTTTTTGTATCGGCAGTACTTGTTGTCGCTGAGCCATTGGCTAATGCCGCTTTTTTGGCTTTAGCACGTGCAACCGCCGCAGCAATTTTAACTTTTTTGTCATCTACAGCTTGGGTGGTGGCTGAATGAGTTACTTCAGCTTCACTCGCAGTGTTGTGGTCATTATCGGTAATAGTCT